>NZ_BAACAP010000059.1:0-9039 GCF_045865695.1 Scytonema hankhaensis NUACC26 | reverse complement strand
GAGATTAATAAGTTTCCTTTTCTTTTCTCCGAGGTCATCCCTGTATATGTCTATACATTTCGACCAACGAATCGCACCTATCTTCAATTGTCATGGTTCAAAAAGGAGCTTAGACTCCGATCTACCAACACCATTTTTGCTATGGGTTTTTCACCTATGCTAGTAGTCAGAGTAATATACCATGCTTTGGAACGGACACAATAAGTTTTAACTTGTTGTGTCGGGTTTCATTTTCTCGTTAAAACTGAGGGGTTCTCACTCTCCCAAGCTATTTTTGATAGCATCAAATTCACTGCTCTACTCGATAAAAGTCTTTGAAATTATGTCCCATAATCCCGGTTCTCCTAGCCCTATACAGCCTCTCAGTCTTGGCAATGTTGTCAGTGCAGGACTGAAATTATACAGTTCTCATCTTAAGTCTTACCTTACGCTGGCATCTGTTGCTTATTTATGGATATTTGTACCTGTCTACGGCTGGGCGAAATGTTCGGCAACTTTGGCTTTAATATCCCGTTTGGCATTTGGTGAATTAGTCAGTCAACCGGAAAGCGTTGAAAGTGGTCGTCGTTTTGTGAATTCACGACTGTGGCAGTTTTTAGTTATGGGTTTATTAATGTTTGCCATTGGTATAGGGTTGGCTATAGTTATAATAATACCCTTTGCTATTTTTGCTGGAATTTTAACTGGTATCTTTGTTGCAAGTCAGACAAGTGGTGCAACTGTTAATCCTGTAATTGTCTTAACAATTGTGTTATTAACACTTCTTTTACTACCAGTTTTTATAGTAGCTATATTGTGGGTACAAGCCCGGTTTTGCCTTGTTGAAATTCCTCTAGCTGTTGAAGACAATGTCGATGGAACTTCAACTATTAGTCGGAGTTGGGAATTAACAAAAGGACATGTGTGGCGAATTGCGGCAATTCTATTTGTCGCCTATTTGATTACTTTTCCCATACAACTTCCGTTCACTTTTGTCAGTGCTATTCTTCAGGGAATAGTAGAAACTGTAGCTCAAGATAAACCGGGCTATGCCGTACTCTTATCTTTGTTACGTCTAGTTATTACTTTGGTAGGCGCTGCATTGGTAGTCCCATTTTGGCAGTCAATCAAAGCAGTCATTTACTATGACTTGCGAAGCCGTCGCGAAGGTTTGGGTTTAAGAATAAGGGATTCAGAAATTTAATCAGTGACCAGTGACCAGTGACTAGTGACTAATGACCAGTGACCAGTGACCAATGACCAGTGACTAATGACCAGTGACTAATGACTTATGCATATATTTAATCGTGTAAAATTTAGGACACCAGAGAGTGTAGAACTAGAATTTACTCTGGCTGGTATCGGCAATCGTGCTTGGGCTTTATTAATTGATTACCACGTTCTAGCTGCTATTATGGTGGCATTTATTGTCACATGGACAACGATTACTGTTCAATTGAATGAGCTATGGACATCTATTTTTGGTAGCAAAGCCGCTCTTTGGTCGATCGCGATCGCATCTTTGATTGGCTTTACAATTTATGCGGGATATTTTGTTATTTTTGAAACGCTTTGGCAAGGTCAAACTCCTGGTAAACGAGTTGCCAAAATTCGTGTTGTTCGAGATGATGGTAGACCTGTAGGTTTGCCACAAACAACATTACGAGCTTTGCTAAGACCGATTGACGAATTTTTATTTATTGGTGCTTTTCTGATTATGTTTGCTCGACGTGAAAAGCGTTTGGGGGATTTAGCAGCTGGTACTATTGTGATTCAAAATCAAGTTGTCACTAAATCGAGGACTTTTACCTTATCAGAACAGGCAAAGCAAGAGGCAGATAAATTGCTCCAAATTGCCGATTTATCAGTTATGTTACCAGATGATTTTGCTGTGATTAAAGAATATTTGCATAGACGAGGTGGTATGACTGCAAAAGCAAGAGCTTCAGTAGCTTCGCGATTAGCTAAAGATGTTCAAGAGATTCTTCAATTGGAAACTGTCCCAGAAAGCACTACTCCTGATGTGTTTTTGGAAGCAATTTACATTGCTTATCAAAATTTACGGGGATAGTGGTTGGTAGGGGCGCAAGGCCGCCGCGCCCGTACAGTGGTTAGTACCTACCAACAACTATCAACCAACAACTAACTCATCCAAAATTCAATATTGGCCAATCTGGTTCCCGATAATAGCGAGTCATGTCGTCGAATTTTCTTAACTCAGCGCGGTGTACGAGAAATGCGGGTGCATTTTCTATCCATTGCTGATTGAGATTATCTAATATGGATGCTAAACGATCGCGGTCTATATTGGAAGAAATTTCCCCAAAGTATCCTAATGTAACGTGTGCTGTTAGGTGATAATGTTGTTCAATTCCTAATGGCAGAAGATTGGAGTTTTGATAAATTGTGCGACGAAAGTTAAGAATTTGTTCGTAGGAGTACTTATCCTGGGGGATTAAACATACGCCTATGGCTCTTGGCATAACTGTTAGCCCTTGCATTTGCCAGCGGATTGGTTGAGTGGGGGGTACTATCGATCGCTGGTACTGTTGGAAAATTTCTGTAAAGAGCGATCGCAACTGCTCGTCGAACTTTGGATTCTTTTCACAAGCGTCTCGGTAAGCATTATCCCAAATTAAATCTGCCAGTGTCACGTGAAAGCTAGCAGGAGGGACTGGTACAATGACTTCTGAGTCGTTGACAGGTAACTTTAAAAGTTCTTCCTGGTAGTTTTGTAAATATTTGTAAAATCCTGTGTTTTCTGAGTCCTCTTCCTGGGGAGGGGTCATAACTGTATAACCGGGAAAAGGGACTGCTTCTCTTTGTCCAGTCGGAAGCGGCTGAAATTTGGCAGATTCCTGAATATGCTGGATTTGTGTTCTGTAGGCTTCTAACAGCGTCATCCGCGCTACTCTATTTAAGTAAGTTTGATAGTTGTCGTCCAACCTATATATCCTCGCACTCTCTCGCTTATTGATTGTAGGCAACACTAGTCAACTTCACGACACGATTTAAGAAGTATTTAGTTTTCGATATGCCAATCCATGTTTACTGGGGAGAGGATGATTTTGCTATCGAGAAGGAAGTTTCTCTTCTGCGCGATCGCTATCTCGATCCATTGTGGGCTAGTTTTAACTACACTGTACTGTCCTCTGATGACACAAATGCCCCAATCCAAGCGTTAAACCTAGTCATGACACCTCCATTTGGTGCGGGCGGGCGTTTGGTGTGGCTTCCAAATAGTACCATTTGTCAGCAATGCCCGGAAAGTTTGCTCTCTGAATTAGAAAGAACTTTGCCCGTTGTTGCGTCTAACTCCCACTTATTGCTAACAAGCAGCAACAAGCCTGACGAACGGCTTAAGTCTACCAAACTCTTAAAAAAGTTTGCTGAGTTTCGAGAATTTTCTCTTACACCACCTTGGAAGACGGAAATTCTCATACAGTCTGCTAAGCAAGCCGCCCAAACTGTAGGTGTCAAACTGACTGTTAGGGGTGTGGAGATGTTAGTGGAAGCAGTGGGCAATGATACACGCTTACTATATAACGAACTCGAAAAGCTACGGCTTTATGCTGAGGGGAACGCGAAACCTTTAGATACAGACGTTATTGCTCAGTTAGTTAAAAATACGACTCAAAGTAGCCTAAAATTAGCAGAGGCAATTAGAACAGGAGATACAGTTCGAGCTTTAATAATGTTGACAGACTTAATGAATGCTAATGAGCCTCCTTTACGGATAGTCGCTACCCTCATCGGTCAGTTTCGCACTTGGTTGTGGGTTAAACTGATGATGGACAGTGGAGAACGCAATGTTCAGGCGATCGCAAAGGCTGCAGAAATAGCCAATTTTAATCGGGTTTATATTTTGCAGAAAGACGTTAAGTCTATTTCGGCGAAGCAACTAATCGCCTGTTTACCCCTGCTACTAGATTTAGAAGTCAGCCTCAAGCAAGGAAACTCAGAAACATCGATACTACAGACTAAAGTCATAGAACTTTGTCAAGTCTGTCAGGGAAAATAACATTAAAAATCGAGTTCAGTACAGAAGAGTACGGGTTTATGGAACTTCTCCCTCACAAAATAATTCAGAGTAAATTAAGATATCCCTGCTGTAGTTGTTTTGTATAAAGATGATGAAGAAAATTATCCATCGCTCGCTCCGACTTAATTTAATTCGGATACTCTCCCAGTCTGTTTTTGTAGGAGTTATTGCTACTGCTAGTTTAGTTTCTAGCGTTTGGATATTAAACTCAAAAGCCTATGCTCAAAATCCATCAACAGTTACAGCCAACGAAGTAACCAGTTACGCTAAAACAATGTTAACGATGGAACCCTTACGCCAACAGGCTTTTGATGAAATCAAACAGATGATTGGTAGCAAAGACGTTCCTCAAATAGTTTGCAATGATAAAAACAGTTTTAACAATTTGCCAAATAAAGCTAAAGATATTGCAGTTAATTATTGTCAGCGTTATCAAGAAGTTGTCACAGATAATGGAATGACCATTAATAGGTTTAATCAAATTACGGTAGAAGTCCAAAATAATGAAGACTTAAAGCGGCAAATATATAATACATTACTGCGCTTACAAAAAAAATGAATTCTTAAACAATGGAGCTAATAGTACTTTCTAGTTCCCAATACCTAATCCCTAGTTTCTATTTCCAATATAAACGTAAAAAGTCAAAAGTCATTTCATTCTTTGACTTTTGACTGAGCATAAAAGATATCCCGTTTCTGTAGTAGACCTCTTGTAAAATAACTCAATGGCTAAAATCATAAAACTACAAAGACACAATTCACCTAAATAGCTCGTAGATAAGAACTACGAACAAGGAAGCACATGGCTTGAGCCACACTCCTAACCTCCAGTTATGGAATTTGGCACTTGAGTTAGCTGTGTAGATTCAGACTTTAGCCTCAAAGGTTGAGATGATTTTTACAAGGTATCTAAGATTACAAGATAGAGGATTATAGTTTGTAAGGGTAGTACCCATAAGGGTACTGTTTGATTTAAACTTTTTTGAAAAACACCATTCCAACTTAATTAACTGGTCACTGGTTACTGGTCACTGGTCACTGGTGAGTCCAGTCTTGCAGGCGGGTCTCCCGCCGTAGGGAACTGGCGAACCCGGAGGGTCACTGACTACTGGTCACTGCTATGTCTTTTAGCATGAATATTTTTCATGTGTTTTTTAACAGTATTAATAGTGATGTAAAGCTGGTTGGCAATTTCTTTGTAGCTAAACTTAGCTCGATAAAGACACCAAATTTCAGCTTCTCTTGGTGTTAAATCGTATTTTTTAATCTCTGTAAGAGCAATATTTTTGAGAGATTCATATCTATTCTCAATAGTTATCAAAAAACAAGAATGATGTAATTGATCGACATTTAGCCATCTGACTCTTACTCGAAAAACAGTAGCTTTATCTAAAGCTATTTCATTAGATAAAACAATAGATTCTTCTGGAAAAGAATTTTTATTTTCTAGTAATGATTTGCAAAGATTCCAGATAGCAGTTGGTACGACACTAGAGTAAGAATCATTTTTATTTAATTGAGCTAGAATATGACGAGCTGATGTATTAGCGTGAATAAGTTCGCCTGTTTTTGTTAAAATCAATATACCGTCTTGTAAACTCTCAATCACTTCTTGTAGGAAAGATGCTGCTTGTACGTCATAATACTGAGTCTCATTTGGTTGAGTTTGAACTGCTTGTGTTGTAAATGTTTTTGTTATCGTTATCATATAAGGTGGCTCTTCTTGCTCAACACTATTGATTAGTAGTTTCATTTAAATTGAGATATGCACCTGATTGGGTATTGGGGATTGGGAACCGGACATTGGGCATTGGAACAGAATTATTTTCATACTTAGTTGTGAAATTTTTATATGAATGACTGACTTGTAAGTATTTCCCCTGAAGTCGTTACAGTAGAAAATAAAATGACTGTATTAGATATTACAGAGTCTTTTGCGCTCCCATGTTTTCAAAAGTTTATGTAGTTTTTATTAAGACTTTTTTAAATACAACTTTGAAACTACCTATTTCGGATGTATGAGACTCCTGTTTGATTTTTGAAATATACGTAGTAGGTAGGGCTAAAGCCCACCAAACGATTCTATTGGTGGGCTTTAGCCCTACCTACAGTACTTAAAAATTTTCACAAATCATAAATTATTCCTGTATGTAAGTAGTCGTTGCTAGAAAGCAAAGTTAACTCATTGCTTTTTGCCTAATAGTTGGGCGATCGCTGTCGCGATTTCGGCTGGTTCAACTGGTTTGGGGACGTGCATTTGAAAACCAGCTCCAAGGGCAAGTTGGCGATCGTTTTCTCCTACATATGCTGTCAGAGCAACAGCTGGGATTTTTCCTCCTTGCTCTTGCGTCATCGATCTAATCTGACGCAGCAGAGTGTAACCATTTATCTTTGGCATCCCAAGATCGATTAACAGTATATCTGGCTTTGACTGTGCCAATGTTTCTATCGCTCCTGTTGCCGATTCCACTGCATTGACATTAGCTCCATACTGTTCGAGAGCAAAAGTGATAAATTCTCGCGTACCAGCATCATCCTCTACCACTAGGACTTTTATATTGCTTAAATCTATAGAGGGCGGAGGTGTTTTGGGGTTTGGGTTTATCTGTGGAGGAGCTTTTATCAGGGGTAGTTTGATGATAAAGGTTGTACCCTTTCCAACACCAATACTTTCTACCTCGATTGTTCCGCCGTGAGCTTCGACTATTTGTCGGGAAATCGCTAGTCCCAACCCTAAGCCACCGAATTGGCGCGTTATGGAACTGTCTTCTTGGCGGAAACGGTCAAAGACAAAGGGTAGGAAATCAGGATGGATGCCTTGTCCCGTATCGCTAACGGTAATGTGGGCGTAGCGCTCCACTCGTTGTAGTTCTACTATAATAGAGCCGCCTTCTGAAGTAAACTTGATGGCATTTGAAAGCAAGTTCCAAAAGACTTGTTGCAATCTGCTTGCATCACCCATGACTGGTTCCACAGTTGCTTCCAGTACTGTCTTGATATGAATTGATTTTGCTTCAGCTGCCAAACGAACTGTTTCAAGAGCAGCAGCGATCGGCACAACCAATGTCACTGAAGTTAAATTAAGTGTTAATTTGCCCCGCACAATTCGCGAAAGGTCGAGCAGATCGTCAATTAATTTTGCCTGACGTTTAGCATGCTCCTCAATTGATACCATTGCCTGTTGAAGTTTTGCTTCCGGTAGCTTATTTGTTTGCAGCAGCTTTGACCAACCCAGAATTGGAGTGAGAGGAGTTCTGAGTTCGTGGGAAAGCATTGCCAAAAACTCATCTTTTATTCGGTTTGCTGCTTCTGCTTCCGCACGGTTTGCCTGTTCCCGCTGGAGTAGAGACTCGCGTTCTTCCTCCATGCGTTTGCGGGCAGTAATGTCACGTTGAATGGCAATAAAGTGTGTTATGGTTTGGTTGACATTACAAATAGGGCTAATATTCCATTCCACATAAAATTCCGTGCCGTCTTTGTGGTAGTTGATTGCCTCACCGTGAAAAGGTACTGCCTCAGATAGATGTTTACGCAAGTCATCTAGCAGTTCGCGATCTGTTTTGGGACCTTGCAACAAACGTGGAGTTTTACCCAGTACTTCCTCAATCTCGTAACCAGTCATTTGACTGAAAGCTGGATTGACAAAGACGATTTCAGGCCCAGGTGGGTCAAGTTTGGCTGTGGTAATAATAATAGAATCTTTAGATTGTTGTACTGCGGACAGTAGAAGTCGTATAGTTTCCTCTGCAACTTGCAAGTCCCTCATAGCGTAGCTCAAGTTCTCAAGAGCTTTTGTCAACCGACTTTGTTGGTCTGACGGTAATTTGCTGGCATTCTTTTGCAGTTCAGCTACGCGTTTCTGCACGTATTGAATCTGCTTCACAAACTCATCTTCGTTCACTGTTTCTCTTGCTTAGCGATCGCATCAAATTCTATTGTGAACCGTTATATCCAGCGCTTGCATTTATACTTGGAGAGATTTTAGATTAGGTTAGAAAAATAATAGTTTAAATGTACTATTTAGGATAGTGTAAATAAGCACTTCCATACTCTTTTGACCTTGGCTTACGATAACACCTGTAAATACCTTGCTGAAACTTACCCTGCTGAGTTCGCTCGATGGCTACTACAATCTGATACATCGGATATTCAAGTTTTAAAGACGGAACTGAATCTAGAACCGACTCGTGCTGATTCTGTTACCTTCCTACAAGTCGCTAACACGATACTGCACTTGGAATTTCAAACCCTGCCAAAATCGAAGGTTCCGTTAGATTTTCGGATGCTTGATTATTACACTCGGTTGAAACGGCTCTATGGGTGTGAGATTATACAAGTTATCATTTTTTTACAACAAACAACTTCACCAATTGTTTTTCGCTCCTCAATATGTAGATACAAACACAATCCACAACTATCGTGTTATTCGGGTTTGGGAAGAAGATCCAGCAACGCTATTGGCAAATCCAGGTCTTTTACCGCTAGCACCTTTGGCTAGAAGCAATTCACCCAGTACCTTGCTAAAACAAGTGGCTGCGGCTGTGGATATGATTGAAGAAACACAAGAGCAACAGAATATCTCAGCGTGCGTACAGCTTCTAGCTGGTTTGCGATTCAATCAAAATTTGATTCAACAGTTTTTTAGCGAGGAAGTTATGCAAGAATCAGTTATCTATCAAAGTATCCTCCATAGAGGCGAGCAAAAAGGAGAGGCAAAATTAATTATCCGTCTCTTAACTCGTCGGTTTGGCGAGCTTGCACTAGAAATAGAACAACAAATTCAGGGGTTATCCACTGCTGAGTTGGAAAATTTGGGTGAAGCACTGTTAGATTTTTCCAACACAAACGATCTAATTACTTGGTTAGAGAATAACTCTTAGTCAGATGAAGGATAAAGGATAAAGTATTAATTTTCTATCCTTTATCCTTGTCCGCACTCTTAGAGGTTGTTTGAAAAGTGGTTGGCTGTGATTTTCATCACATTATTACCCCCCTTAGTCCCCACGCGTGAAAGGGGG
>NZ_BAACAP010000058.1:0-8843 GCF_045865695.1 Scytonema hankhaensis NUACC26 | reverse complement strand
CCCGTCTTTTACGAGCAGATTATTACCATTTGTCAACAAGCTGGATTTCGTCCGAAAGTGGCTCAAGAGGCAGTTCAGATGCAGACGATCGTCGGCTTAGTTGCAGCAGGACTGGGCATTGCCATCGTTCCCGCCTCCTTGCAAAACTTCCACAGAAGCGGAGTCATTTACAGACCCTTGCAAGAACAGATCCCTAAAACCGGACTTTATCTTGCTTGGCGGCAGCATGATTCCTCTCCAGTCATAAGCGCATTTCTCAACCTGGTACGGAAGACGACACAATGGGAGTCAAATCGTGATGATACGTGAGCGGTTAGGGAGCGAGCGCCTCACCGGCGGAGCGCCTCCAAATACTGTCTCAGCAGTAACCTGAAGCAGCTATAACAACGACACCATCACAGCCCTTATTCAAATAGTCACGAATTATATTAATATCTTCAGTAAAATTTTTCAGGGGCAAACGTTGACTTTGATGATTGGGGAAATAACTCAAATGGCGATCGCTACCCACTAGCAACATCGCCCGTTCAATAATTTCCCTAACTTTTGCACTCAATCCCGCAATTCCATCCAGACCGATACCAACTACATGAACTTTGGTCATTTGTGATTTGTCCTTTGTGATTTGTCCTTTGTCCTTTGTTATTTGTAAAAGACCAATGACCAATGACTAATGACTAACCAGCCAAACCAGATGTTAAACGCTTGATAGCGCGACTAGCAACATCAGCATAACGCAGTTCGCCACACAAGATTTTGCCCATAATTTGAACAGAAGAGGGGCGCTTCACACCCACCTTATAACCGATACCAGCAAAGCGGTAAAATAACCCAGCCAACTTTTGCGCCCAAGCCATATCACTACCCCATTGTTCGTGCATGATGTTCGTGTAATCTTCTAAAGCGTTGATATCGCCGCCAACTGCTTTATCGATCGCTTCTGCTGCTTTTAAACCACTAAAAATAGATGGGCGAATGCCTTCTGCAGTGAACGGATCGACAACACAAGCTGCTTCTCCTGCTAACACGGCATTATCGGTATGCAACTTTTGATTCCCATTCCACAAACATAAAGCATGACCGTATTGTTGACAAGTTTTGATATCTACACCAAACTTTTGACCGTACTCGCTTAAGATACTTTTGAAATCTTGAGCACCACTCCTACCTACAAAGGTGCCAATTCCGATAGAATAACCATCTGCTTTAGGGAAGTTCCAGAGGTAACCATTTTTCACCATGCCAAACTCGAAGTGAGCAATATTACCATTCTTTACATCCGCTTTAGCTTCTGCTTCTAATGCTCCTGCTAAAAGACGTTTGCGTTCTTTGAAACCTAGCCATCTGGCCATGGGTCCTTTAGCACCATCGGCTGCAATTAAGTAACGACCTGTTACCAAACCACTAGCGGTATGAACTTGCCAAGAATTGTTTTGAAATTCAATACCTGTAACTTCCGTATTATCTCGTAGTTCAGCCCCTTGTTTTTGTGCTTGTTGAATGAGGAAATGGTCGAATATATCTCGCCTGACCATCCAAACTGGTTCGGGAGTGCCAATTTCTGCTTCTACGGGGTCGTCCATGTTCCAGGTACAACGGATTGTGTCAGCTTTAATGGATATTGCGATCGCAAAGTCAAAGTCAAACCATTGAGCAATCAAAGGTGAAACACCACCTCCACATGGTTTGTATCTTGGTAAAGACTCTTTCTCCAAAACCAATACCGAACGCCCGCGCTTGGCTAAATGATAGGCAGCAGACCCACCAGCAGGTCCAGCACCAACGATAATACAGTCGTACATAGGGGTTAGGGGTTAGGGGTTAGGGGTTGGGGATCGGGGATTGGGGACTGGGGAGATCTCGTTCCTAGGCGGAGCCTGGGAATGCCTTCCTTATGGAGGCTCTGCCTCCTAACATTCTAGTAAGGTTAGCATTGCCCCAACATCAAATATATAGCACAACCTTACCTACTCCTGTATTCAGTCGGCGCTCGGCAGAGCCTCAGTGTAGGCATTCTCAGGCTCCGTCTGGGAACGAAAGACAGAGACTCTTACGCCTTTTTGTACTAGTCCCCAGTCGCCAGTCCCCAGTCCTCAATCGCCAGTCCCCATTGCCCCTTATCCCCAGAGGGGGCCCCGAGTTCCCCAATCGCCAGTACCCAGTCCCTACAGTCAATGCACCCATTTGATATATTTTTAGACAGTTGTAATGTCTTTTTCTTTTTCTGCCAGCAATTCATTAATTCTGGCAGTATACTTATCTGTCAACTTTTGCAGCTTATCTTGCCGATCGCGTGCTTCATCCTCAGAAATTTCCGCCGCTTTTTCATTTTTGCGAATTGTATCCAAAGCATCCCGACGGATGTTACGAATACCAACACGTCCTTCTTCGGCATACTTAGCAGCGATTTTTACGAGTTCTTTACGACGATCGCTTGTCAATGCTGGAATGTTCAGCCGAATTATAGTCCCGTCGTTACTTGGGGTTAAGCCCACATCCGACATGGAAATTGCCTTTTCGATTAAGTTTAAAGTATTGCGATCGTAAGGCTGAATCAAAATAGTTGAAGAATCTGGCGTGCTAATGTTTGCCAGTGATTTTAAGCCAGTTGGCGAACCATAGTAATCCACCGTTACCTTATCCAATAAACTCGCATTGGCGCGACCAGTGCGAATCGTATTAAAAGCCCGTTGAGTCGCCTCTACGGTTTTTTGCATCGTACTCTCAGCTTCAGCTAATTTCACACGAACCTCCCACAAGCGTGCCTATGGATTCTCCCATGACTGCTCGGCGGATATTTCCCCGCACAGTTAAGTCAAATACAAGAATAGGGATATTGTTCTCTTTACACAAGGCGATCGCAGTCGTATCCATAACCCGCAAATCTTTTGTTAAAACATACCCGTATGTCAAAGTATTATACCGTTTAGCGTCAGGGTATACATGGGGATCTGCATCGTATATCCCGTCTACTTTAGTCGCTTTGAAAATCACATCGGCTTCAATTTCTGCTGCTCTAAGTGCAGCCGTGGTATCCGTGGTAAAAAAGGGATTGCCCGAACCCGCACCAAAAATAACCACCCGTCCCTTTTCTAGATGGCGGATGGCTCGACGGCGAATATAAGGTTCTGCTAACTCTTGCATGGAAATTGCGGTTTGTACCCGTGTTTGAATTCCAATGCGTTCGAGTGAGTCCTGCAACGTCATAGCATTCATTACCGTGGCAATCATCCCGATGTAGTCACCGGTTGCTCTGTCCATCCCCGCCGACGCCGCTTTGACGCCACGAAAAATATTTCCGCCTCCAACAACGATTGCGACTTGAACGCCAGTTGTTGCTACCTCTGCTACTTCTTCAGCTATTTCTTTTACCACTTCCGGATCGATTCCATAGCCCAAGTTGCCCATAAGGGCTTCACCACTTAGTTTAAGTAAAACCCGTCGGTAATGTGTTCCCATGAAGTTTTGTTTTGTCCAAAATTGAAATTGCCTCCAATTTAAGATAACAATACAGTGTCGCTCTGTCTCTAGTTACCTATTCCTACAGAGGTACCATTAGGCTCTGTTTCCGTCAACAAAATTTCCTGTCCTTTTAACAAATAGGCGATCGCTTGCTTGAGATAGTGCTGTTCCACGAACTCTGGATTTTGGGGGCGATCGTCTATTTGTCCTTTGTAGCAAACAACACCCTCTGCATTTATCAGAAACGCCATTGGTGTTGTGCTAGTCCCAAAACTGCGAGTCACCTCTTGAGTTGAGTCCCACAAATAGGGAAAGTTTAAATTCTTCGCTTTGGCAAAAGCCTGCATTTGTGCAAAGGTTTCTGATGGTTCTGTTGTCAGATCGCTACCATTCATACCGATCAGCGTAAAACCGAGTGAGCCAAATTCAGCTTGAATGTTTTTCAATCTGTCTACATACAACTCAACATAAGGACAGTGGTTAGACATAGAAATGACGCCGACTGCACGGAACTTTTCCAGATATCGGCTAAGATGGTGTACCTGACCATCAATTCCTGGTAGCTCAAAATCTGGTGCGTAGCTTCCTACGGGAGTACTAATTTCTCTTATAGTCATCTTTATTAAGCCGAACTGTATTAGTCATAATTTAAGTTTTTATTCAGCGTCTGTTTCCAGCTACAAACCACCCTCGCGGATGCTATGTACTTAACCATTTTATATACATCTTTTGCCACTGAAAATTGTGAAACTACTGAAATCTAGGCTAAAGACCATTAGCCTTTAGCCTTTAGCCATGTTACTTTTTCAAAACGACTTGAAAAGAGTTTAGATAACCTGTAATAGAACCAGAGATTGTTTTTTGCTGTTTTTTGGTAGTGATAACCATAACCTGATACAAACGACCTTCAGCAAAATACATCCTATTCCTCGTAATTTTTCCTCCGGAATTAACGTACTCGATTTCTCGACCGGGATGACCGTTGGAACTGCGAATATCCTTGCTCGCTGTCAAATTACTTTGAGTTGTTTTGAGAGCCATTTGCTGGGCATCATCTAAGACTTCTTGTGCTGATGCCATTTGACCGTAATTATCGGGAAAATCATTATAAGCAACAAGATAAGCCACTTCCTGGTTAGGAGGTTGAGCCAAAAAGACTTGCAGTTGAATCTCGCCCATATGAGTTCTTTGAGTTTGAGACTCAATTCTTGGTATACCGGGCATCAAGACTGTAAAGCGTCCATCTGGGGGAGTGAAAACTTTCCATTGTGACTTGACTGGTTGAGCAGCCACTGGTCTTGTTTGAGAAAGCGATGCTGTGGACAGACTGGCTTCAACTGCGGCAAATGCACTTAATAGGAAAGTGGCTGTCAAGAGTGACAGCAAACTTCTGTTTGTCATAGTTTTTACTTTAAACAATGCTGCTGATGTTATAACCTAGTTGCACCGATGGCAGCACCTATTAATCCCACTTCTTGGTTAAGAATGATATGCACGGGAATATCTTCAAGTAAAGAGCGCATTCTGCCCTTCTGAGTGAAGTTCAACATGAACTTGTCTTCTTGTATGAGGGGCAGTATTTTAGGGGCTATCCCACCTGCAACGTATAAGCCACCATATGGTAAAAGTTTGAGGGCTAAATTACCTGCTTCCGCGCCATATGCCCCTACAAATAACTCCATTGTTTGTTCGGAAAGTCTATCGGTTTTTTGTAGCGCCGCTTTCCCAATAACAGCACCCGGATCGACACTTTTCTCCTGCTTCCCTGCTTCTTGTTCCCAAGTTCTCACAATTTGGGCAATTTCTGGCGATTCAGCAATGGTTTTGCGATCGCGTAAAAATTGATAAATAGCAACAATCCCCAATCCAGAAACAACCCGCTCTACAGAAACACGCTGAATATCGTGTTTATCCAATAAATACTTTAACAATTGAAACTCTAACTCAGTCCGGGGAGCAAAATCTGCATGACCTCCCTCTGAAGGAAAAATTTGATAACTCGAACCTTGCTTAATTAAAAATCCTTGTCCCAAACCAGTACCAGCACCAACAATGGCAATAGGGGCATTTATGTTAGGTTTACCGGGTTGTAAAGTGAGGATATCTTGTGCGCTTAAACCCAAAACACCGTAGCCAACAGCCGCAAAGTCGTTGATTAGACTGACTTGAGCAATACCTAGTTCTTCTTGTAATCGTTGAGTATCTAGGAACCAGACTAAGTTAGTCAGCTTAGCTGTATTATTCACCACCGGACCTGCGATCGCAAAACAAGCTTTTTGTGGTATTGATGCACCAGAGTTTTTCAGAAACTGCTGCACCATTGGCACCAAATCGAGAAAATCGCTACTTCGGTGTCGTTCCTCATAAATATTGTGTAAAAGCAGTTGCTCAGATACCTCAACCAACCGCAAAATAGTTTTTGTGCCGCCGATGTCCCCTGCCAATAGTAATGTCATAGTGTTGTTAGTGGTTAGTTGTTAGTAGGGGCGCAATGCCTTGCACCCGTACATTTGTTAGTGGTCACTGGTCACTGGTCACTGGTCACTGGTCACTGGTCACTGCTGACTGGTCACTGGTAATCGCTCGCTGACATCAAACCGGATGACCTCTTCGACTTCCGTTAAATGAGAAGTATCTCCCTTTAGTTCTAGTAGCCACTCTGGGTCTTGACGCACAACTTTTACTAAGCTACACAAAGATGCTTTCACTTCTGTGCTAGCACTTTCACCAACTAAACCTACAGCTGCTCCCAATACAGAAGCACCATGCCCCACTAAAAGAATATCCTGTGGTGAGAATTCTCTGGTCAAACATCTAGCAGTTTGCCCCGAACGTTCCAACATTTGTGCGCGAGTTTCGGGGTATTTAGCAGCTATCTGAGGAGTGTAGCTCGTGTCTATTTTGGGAAATAACTCTGCCAGTGCTGGTGTTGATAGTCTTTTTGGTTCTTCCTTCATCCAAGCTATATTATGCCACTCACTCAAACCTGTTTCTAGCTTGATGGGTAAGTCGAGAACTTCTGCTACTGCATTTGCTGTTTGTACCGTTCGTAAAAAAGGAGAAGCGAAAATATGGGCAATCTTTTCTCCTTTAAGACGGTTAGCTAGTTGCTGTGCTTGTATAAAACCGTCTTCCGACAGTGGTGGATCGTAGCGTCGTTCTGCAGTGAGAAACCAATCAGGGTTGACAAAATCAAGACGGTTAGCGTGTCTTGCTATCCAGACTATCTGACTCATAAGAGAAATTTATATCTTCTTCACGGGCTTAGAGGTGAGACGATGCTCGCTATACCCGTATGTCGTGGGCTATGAATTCAATCATACAATTTTTTTAGCTTTTTTTAATATTTACCTAAATTTATCTAGTTTTTTTAGTAAAAAAGATATTATGTATCATAGACTAAAGTTTCTTCAGCCAAGTTTCTAAAGCAATATTTAAAATTGCTTTTATAGAATTTGATTCTTCTATTTTTCCTAGAGTTTTGAGAGAATATTCAATATTCATAGCTATAGCTGATTTATATATATTACTATCTATATAAACACCTCTAACAAGTTTTTTAAGAGGGCGAACAGTACCTAATTCTCTCTCACTTTCTGTTATCATTCTACCTAAATTTTTTGCTACATGACCGAGATACAAAACACTGTTAGAATCAGCCCAGATACGCATTTTAGCTACAAATTCTTTCTTTTTCCAAGACGAAAAATGAGGCATCCATAAAAATAACACTATGCTATTTCTTTGTTTATCAAACCTGAACTCTGCACAGAGTTTACTTCTTCCTTTCCCGTCTATGATATTTCCATTATTGATAATTTCTTGAATACGCCTATCAAATTTAAAAAGTCACTGACCGCTAACATAATGTTAGCGTTTTATAGGAACTAGTTTCAGGAGTTGTTGTAAGTTTTTCCCAACAAAAGTTTCTAACTCAGCTTCATCTATAAATTCCCAAATTGTTCCTCTTTTAATAAGTTTGGTAAAATCCATTTTCCTGACTCTTGCATAATTCATCTGCTACTTTCATTATTCCCACAGCAAGAAGTGATTTATCCTTAACAATGACAAATGACTATTAACAAATGACGAGCTTGACTAGTTAACCTTAATTGTGCCGACTTACTCAAGCAACAGCAAAAGCTACCTGCTGAAATTTTTCTACTAGCAGCAAAATGGCTTCTTCAATCACAAAACGTCGTGGCTGACTATTTTGTTTGCTAAGTTGTTCTACAGCCAAACCTGCTGCTTCAGAAATTCGTGATGGTTGGTATTCTCTGCCATTCCCCACATATCTCCATCGTGTTGACTCTTTTCTCGGTTGATTCTGTTTATGTTTCTTGGTTTGGGTTTGAATATCTTTCTGGGACACCTCTTGGGTACAAGCTTTTTCCAGCATCGACTGAATCACTTCCACTGGCGTTCGACCTGTGGCTAATTTATAGAGTGCTGATGGGGAGAGGTTGCGATTGATTTGTTCGAGTTGTACGGTTGTAAAATTTCCCAGTATGGGGGCTAGCTTCAATAACTGGTTGGCAATGCTTGATGCCCATCCTAAAGAATTCGCTAAAGCTTGCGAGTATTGTTTGGGTTTGAGTTGTTCTTTGAGGAACAGCAGTAATTGACTAATTTTGGCTGCTCCTATCAATAAAAAAGGATTTGTGCGGGCTATCTCACTCTTTATTTCTTCTATCAGGTCGTTTCCTGATTTCGCGAGTTTACGGATGAGATCCTCAACTTCTTGTGCGGATGTTTTGAAAAAATCCCCAGCAGGATCTGTTTCCGGCGCTTTAGTCATGCTATGATTACTCCAGAATTATTATTTGACTAATTTTTTCGAGGAAGTGCTCCTGACAGACATGAGCGCTTCCTTGTTTGTTTATAATACAATAATAGGGAAATTTTTTTTGTAAAATTTTCTGCACGAATTTAGTATTTTTCGGAGAAAAACAATAGCTCTAGAGCTACTCTAAAATTCTGATATGGTAATTCCCAATGTAGTGAGATACAGTATATTGAATTAACCGCAGCCTGTAGCAGATGGACGCGGATAAATTTGTACCCCAGCAGACTAGGAAAGGCTATAGTATGGATAGCTTGTACGAGCAAATTCTATGGGTTTAAGCAACGGTAAAAGCCACCTGTTGAAATTTTTCTGCTAGCAGCAAAATGGCTTCTTCAATTACAAAACGTCGTGGCTGACTATTTTGTTTGCTAAGTTGTTCTACAGCCAAGCCTGCTGTTTCAGAAATTCTTGGTGGTTGATATTCTCTGCCAGTACCTACATATCTCCATCGTGTTGATTCTTTTCTTGGTTGATTCTGTTTATGTTTCTTGGTTTGGGTTTGAATATCTTTTTGAGATACCTCTTGGATGCAAGC
>NZ_BAACAP010000057.1:0-8695 GCF_045865695.1 Scytonema hankhaensis NUACC26 | reverse complement strand
GAAATTGACACAACGTAAGCTAAGTTGTATTCAGCAATTTTTCTAATAAATTGGCTACTTTCACCATATAAACTATCAGCCAATATTAATTCAATATTGAACCCTGATTCCATTAATTCTGTAATTATCTCTGATGCTAACTCTATTTTAGTTTTATATTTATCTGACTCCTTTAATGTTCCTTTTGGTTTAAATACTTTGACGATTAATGGAAAACTTATATTAGCGCAAACTCCATAAGCATTGACTGAAACTATTCCATTATCTACTTTTCCTACGCTTACTAAATATTGTCTAGCTACATAATCAGTCTTTTTACCTTTTTTCTTATCTCCTGTTTCATCTATTACTAATGTAATTGCCCGACCATCTAATTGTTTCTTTAACTTATTTACTGACCAATCTGAATTTGCTAAAAAATGGTGTAGTGACTGTGCCGAATTT
Source organism: Scytonema hankhaensis NUACC26 (assembly GCF_045865695.1). Lineage (NCBI taxonomy): Bacteria > Bacillati > Cyanobacteriota > Cyanophyceae > Nostocales > Scytonemataceae > Scytonema > Scytonema hankhaensis. The sequence continues at coordinate 8,251 of NZ_BAACAP010000057.1, read as the reverse complement.
ATGCTCACTACCTTTGCTATCTCTGGTAACGATTTTCGTTTTATCGTTGATATTATCCCCATGTGTAAATATTTGAAGCACTCATAATTCCTTACTTCTTTAAATAAGTCTTTATACTCTGCACAATATTCATCTACGATCGCAACTGTTGGGTGAGCGTAAGAGTGCCAAATGTTTTAGGATTTGTAATTCTACATCCATTGCCCTGCTTACCTTCCAGAGTTTTTTCTTTTGATTCTTTTATTCAGAATACCCGGAAAGTGACAGAAGAGGGGTAGCTTGCCAGTATTGAACATCACAACGCTTGCCGAACACTATCTCTTGAATGTATCTTTTTTCTTGCTTATTGTCTGAAAATATACGGTTATAGGGTCGCCACCGATTATATCTAATTTTCTGCCCTTGAGGTAGCCACACACCATGATTACTCCGAATTGCTACTACAAAGTTTAGTTCTAATTCGCACAAGACACTTATGAAGTTGCGATCGCTTTCACCATAAAGACTATCTGCTAGTACCAGCTTGAAGTTAAACCCCATTTCTCGGAGTTTTCTAATCATAGAAGCAGCGATTTCTGGTTTAGTTTGATAGACATCTCCTTCTAATAACCTTTGTTTGGGTTTGTAGACTTCAAACATTAAAGGAAATGTCATTCCTTCAAATAAACCATATGCTGTAACTGCTACTATTCCGTTCTCTATTTTTCCTAAATTCCCAATATATTGTCGTTTAACATAATCTGTCGTATTCCCCTTCTTTGCATCTCCTGTCTCATCAATAATTAGTATGATTTCTCGCCCTGAGAGAACTTGTAGTATTAACTGTAATCTCCCTTCTCTCAATTGCTCAACCGTCCACGGTGATTCTGTTAAAAAATGCAATAGCCCTTGTTCGTTACTTAATCCCACCACACGCGATATTGCAGGCAGACTTTTACGTTTAATATCTGAAATCATCCCCACATGAAGATATTTAAACGCTTCAAAACTTCTCACTTCTGGAAACAGCTTTCTATACCATTCACAATAATCGTCTATAAATTTTATCGTTTCGGCAGGTTTTCTTGCCCCAAACATAGCCCAGCAAAGAGTTTGCGACATTTTACTCTATTATTCTCTCATAAGAGTGATGGAAGAGCGTTATTGTTCACAAGGTCGTAAGCGATCGCCCTGGCAGAAGTGAACCACGAGTTCGTAAACGCCGCCCGAAAGCTTACCCCGTAATGACAAAACCCCGGCACGAATTACAGAAGCAATTACAAACTGCTTAATCCGCAAGTGTTTCAGCTTTTCTTAGTGCCATTCAATTTTGATATTCATTTCTGATTTTTTACTTCTTTTTTTTTCTTCATGAATAATCCAGGCTAGTCCGGGGCTTTCTTATTGCTGGCCGCTACACTTACCGCCCGAGCTCGACATCCTCGAGAATGCCGACGGCGTCGGGGACAAGGATAGCGGCGGAGAAGTAGTTGCTGACCAGATAGGAGATGATGGCCTTTTCGTCGATGCCCATAAAGCGCACGTTCAACCCTGGCTCATATTGATCGGGTAACTCCGCAGGCTGAAGACCCACCACGCCCTGATTGTCCTCACCGGTACGCATGACGATGATCGACGTGGTCTGGGTCGTTCTGTCGATGGGGATTTTGCCACAGGAATAGATGGGGATGCCGCGCCAGGCCGGAATGCGGTTTCCACCCACATCGATACTTTCCAGGTCGATCCCGATTCTGTTGCACTGACGCGCAAAGGCGGCGATGGCACGCGGGTGGGCAAAAATGTACTGTGAATTGCGCCGCCGGGTGATCAGCTCGTCTATGTCATCCGGGTGAGGCGGGCCGTTGCGGGTGGGGAAGCGTTGGCTGAGGTCGGCGTTGTGCAGCAGGCCGAACTCTTGATTATTGACCAATTCGTACTCCTGGCGCTCGCGCAACTCATGCACAGTCAATTTGAGCTGTTGTTCGATCTGGTTCATTGGCTCGTTGTAGAGATCGGCAACGCGGGTATGGACGCGCAGCACCGTCTGCACCAGGCTCAACTCGTATTCGCGCGGAGAGGTCTCGTAATCGACAAAGGTCGTGGGCAGCACGGGTTCGCCTGTATGACCGGCAGCTAACGCAATGGCGGCCTGACCGTATGTATCTTGGGCTTTTGGCGGGCGGGCTTTGAATTCTTCGATGTGGGCTTGCAGCGATTCAGAGAAAGCCACCACCTCTTCAAACGCCCGCTGCGTCAGCACCAACACCGTGCAGCGCGTAACCGCCTTCATGGTGAAGTCCCAGAGATCGCCGGATTCGATGATAGCCTGGTAGGTGAAGTGGTCGCCATCGGCCAACACCGCAAGCTCCACCTCATCGCCATACTCGCCCGTACCGATCTTGCTGACCTTGCCGTGGGCAATCAGCACAATCTGGTCGGCGGGGGTTCCCTTTTCCACCAGCACATCACCGGGTTGAAACTCCTGCTGCACAAAGCGATCTGCCAACGTGTTCAACACCATTTCCTCGTCAAACTCCCGCAACAGGGCCATTTCGCGCAACTCTTGCGGGATCACTCGTATGGTGGACCCCACATTGGTAAAGGTCACTCGGCCATCGCCCAGCGCATAGGTCAAACGCTGGTTGACCCGGTAGGAGCCGCCGCGCAGCTCCACCCAGGGCAACAGGCGGCTGATCGAGCGCGAGCTGATGCCCTTCATCTGCGGAGCAGTCTTGGCGGTTGTGGCTAACTTGCGCGCCGCATCTGTACTCAAGCTCGACTGCTCTGCTAGCATCTGCCCATTGGGGTTAACGTCTTCGGTCATCTTTCACCTTGATTTCTATGTGCACATAACTCTTCTGGTTTATTCAACCATATAAAATCCCGTTGAACCATATATGCTTCTATGGTTAGGTTGATGATTGTGAATCCAGCTGCGGGGTACCGTTGCTGTTCTTGTAGCGCGGGTTGCTGTTGTGCCATTCGAACGCGCCGCCCATCCACCCCCGCAATCCGCGCAGGAACCGCTGAAGCTCCACGTTGGGCACGGCCTGGAGCTTCTGGTGGCGTTCCCGAAAGTCATGAACCAGGTCGTTGTGAAACTTGACGGTGATCTCCGTCGCCTCTTTGATAGAGCAGCCCCGATCCGCCGCAATCTGTAGCACCATGTTGACTGGTGGCTGCTCGTCTGCCAGATCTTTGGCGACCGAAAGGAGATCGTTGACCAGGACGACGGCCGTCCCGGCCAAGAACGCTGCGTGACGGACACGGGGTTCAAAGAAGAGATCCGCCGGCAGGATGTACCCACCGATGGGGTCGAGCAGAGTCATGGAGGTGTAGAAGCTGTCGTGCTGGCGCGCAGCCAGGTACTTCCAGGCTGGCGGGTACTCGTCGCTGTAGCGCCACGCCGCATAGGCACTCCAAGAGACAAACATAGAGAAGGTGGCGTAACAGGTGCGCTGCACTTGCTCGGGTGTGGCGTACTGGGCCAGGTAGTCGATGCCTGCGCCCAGGGCCACGAGGACGCGCTCCGCAGCCAGGGCCTCCTCCAGGGGTGGAGTAAATTCCCCCGCCGGGGGTGGCGGGTCCATGGCGGTCATCGCCAAGAGGAGACGTGGGGGGAGCAACATTGGATCCGCACCGAGCTCGCTGTCGTCGGCGTAGTAGTCGTCGGCGGCCCACCAGGCCATGTTCAGCTTGGCACCGATCAACAGCCGATCTGGGTCGTCGCAGTCCGGGTGGGCTAGCATAACCAGCCGTCCGAACCGTACCTTGCGAATCTTCTCCACCTCGTCCTCATCGAACCCGCACTCCAGTGCCCAGGCCGCCAGCCGATCGTCGACCTCGTCCGCCAGCGGCTCGTTGAATCGCTCGGTAATGGGGCAGTAGAGCGGCGAGGCAGTCCCATCGCCCCAGGATCTCTCTGCATATGCCGGATCGAGGTCCCCCGCCGGGGCGAGGTCTGCCTGGAGCAGCCGTGAATCCAGGTTACCGGCACGAGCAGCCTTGGCCAGCTCGCTCGCCAAACGAGCGGCGGATGTACCGAGGCCGGTCGGACCGAATAAAAATGCGGTACTCGCATCATCCAGGTTGGTATCTTTCATACTCTTATCCCTGTATCAGAGTGGTGGTGTGTGGTCTGTGTGCAGTATGCGCGCTAGGCACCACACCATGGTGCGGTTTGTGTTTTGGATAAGCCTTACCGAAGGATACGATCGGCGACGATGAGCAGGTAGTGGAAGCTGCCCTCTTTGTATGCCGTAAGGAAGTAATCCTCGACCCCGGTGACGAGCGAAGACTTGGCCCGCAGTTCCCAGTAGGGAATCGTTAGGGGAGTCAGGTCGGTGACGGTAATCGGGACGAGGTTGTTCGCCGCCAGTGCCTTGAAATATTGACTGCGCGGATGGATGTTACAGATGTAATGCGTATCGATCTGGCTGACCGCCCGCGAGCGCCCCCCCGTAACGTCGTTGTAGCAACCCGTGATGCAGGCGTAGCGACCACCATCCTGCAACAGGCGTGCAAACTCGGCGAACAGCTTGAACAGATCTACATACATGGTGGTCTCATTCGTCCAAATGCTGCGCATGGCTCCCGTCTCGAAGCCGGTATCCAGCATGTTGCGAAAGTGGAACTTGACCTTGTCGGCCACGCCGCGCTGCGCAGCCTGGTCGTTGGCAAACTCGACTTGAGATTCTGAGATTGACACTCCGTCGACCTGACAACCAAAGCGTTCATTGACCATGAAGCTGGTGCCGCCGCGACCGGAACCGCCATCCATCACGCGGTCATCAGGCTTGACATCGCCCAGATGGTCGAGCAGGAAGGCCGCCTGGGCGTGTTCGAGCCGGTGCAGCTCGCGAATAATCCGATCGTCGCGCTCACCTTCGGGGGCCTCCAACACCGACCAATCGACATCGCCGATCCCGTAGTGGTGGTGGTAATAGCCGTCAACTTGGCCGAGCAGCAGATTAACGGGATTCTTTTCTTGGTTCCAATAGTTGGCAACCGACTTCTGATATTCGCTGCGCAAAACATTGTCGGCAGTGATAGTTTGGGGCATGTCCATAGAATGTGTTAAGTGGGTATACAAAATTATTTGTGTCATTGCGAACAAAGTGAAGCAATCCCAAACGCTTGCGATTACTTCGTTTCGCTTCGCTGCACTCGTAATGACAATATACAATTAATTTTGTATGAGTACTTACTCCTCAATAGGTGTTTCAATGAGTGTATGGTGAAGATGCTGACAGTTGACTGTTCAGGTACCTCTGCCGGGATTTACTAGCGTCCTAGCTCGACATCTTCGAGCACCCCGACGGCATCGGGTACGAGGATGGCAGCGGAGAAGTAGTTGCTGACGAGATAGGAGATGATGGCTTTCTCGTTGATGCCCATAAAGCGCACGTTCAACCCCGGCTCGTGCTGATCGGGCAACGCTGCGGGTCGAAGACCGACCAGACCTTGATTGTCCTCACCGGTACGGACAACGATCACGGAACTGGTCTGGGTGTCGCTGATGGGAATCTTGTTGCAGGGCAAAATCGGGATGTTGCGCCACGCCATGACTCGTTCGCCCCCCATATCATGGGTGTCGGGGTAGAGACCCAGCTTGCTGCACTCGCGGCCAAAGGCGGCAATGGCACGCGGGTGGGCAAAAATGTACTGCGCATTGCGGCGGCGGGTGATCAGCTCATCAAAATCATCTGGCGTGGGCGGGCCATTGCGGGTGGGAAAGCGCTGGCTGAGGTCGGCGTTGTGCAACAGGCCGAACTCTTGGTTGTTGACCAACTCGTACTCCTGGCGCTCGCGCAACTCGTGCACCGTTAGCTTGAGTTGTTCCGCAATCTGGTTCATCGGATCGTTGTAGAGATCGGCAACGCGGGTGTGAACATGCAGCACCGTCTGTACCAGGCTCAACTCATATTCACGCGGAGAGGTTTCGTAATCGACAAAGGTCGTGGGCAGCACGGGTTCGCCGCTGTGGCCAGCAGCCAGCTCGATGGCGGCCTGACCGTGCCGATCGTGAGGCTTGGGGGGGTGGGCTTGAAACGCCTCGATGTGCGCCCGAAGCGATTGTGAGAGGTTGACCAGTTCTTCAAAAGAGCTTTGTGTTAGCGCCAAGACCGTACAGCGCGTGATCGCCTTGATGGTGAAGTCCCATACGTCCTCGGATTCGAGAAGGGCTTGACTGGGAAAGTGGTCGCCATCGATCAACACACCCAATTCCACCTCATCGCCATACTTGCCCGTACCGATCTTGCTCACTTTGCCGTGAGCAATCAGCACAATCTGGTCGGCGGGGTTTCCCTTCTCTACTAGGATGTCACCGGGTTGAAACTCCTGCTGCACAAAGCGGTTGGCCAACGCGTTCAAGACGGTTTCGTCTTCAAAGTTGCGCAGAAAGGCCAGCTCGCGCAGCTCATGGGGAATTACCTGAATCCTTGACCCGACGTTCGTAAAGGTGACGCGACCATCACCCAGCGCATAGGTCAAGCGGCGGTTGACGCGATAAGAGCCGCCGCGCAGATGCACCCAAGGCAGCAGGCGGCTGATCCAGCGTGAGGTGATGCCCTGCATCTGCGGAGCGGTCTTGGTGGTTGTGGCTAACTGCTTCGCAGCCCGAGTACTCAGGCTCGACTGTTCCGCTAGCGTCTGCCCATTAGAATTCACATCTTCTGTAAACATATTTTTGCCAAAATGTCGTGAGATTGTTTAAGGTAATCTACTTTTTGCTGTGCCTACTTAAATAAAAATAAGTGGCTTTTTAGTGAAACTTTCATTGTGCAAGAGTCTGAATGAATATATTACTGATTGACTATCAATTGCTGGTTTTGAATGACTAGATTCGTGTTCCGCACCAACTCAAAACCACTAAGAAATTTTGTCATACATCTTCAGCCAAGATTTATCTTTGCTCTATCTCCAAAAATAGCCACAACAGTTGTCTATGGAATAATCTCAGTTCTTAAGAACAAAATACAATGGGAGTTGAAGATATTTAACTATCATTAAAGTAGACAGTTAAGTGAATAATTCAAATTAAAAAAAAATAATAAGTAATATAACAGTTTGTGACTTGAAGGACATAAAAGCGGTTAACCCGCATTTCTCACAAGCTTTAAGCGAAGAAGGGGCGGAGGGGCAGCTTTCAAAGGTAGGGATTTAAGAAAGGGGCAGTTCAGGCGGTAAAATACACAACTGAAGCCAAACCGCAAAAATATGCACAGCAAATAGGGTGAATAAGTTTAGGGTGTGGGAGGGAGAATGCAAGTAGGAAAAAATGAGGAATTAAGACAATGGACTAGAACAGTGATAGAACCCACATTCCGTACTTCAAAATGTAGTATGCTAACAGAAGCAATTGGCGATCGCCAATTCTCTAAAAATCATCACAAAATCTGAGTATTTATGCTTAAATTTTTCCGAGAGTTTGATCCGTTGCGATCGCTAAATTCTCTAAAATAACAGTATTTATACTCATAGAATTATCAGACAAGGTATACTACAAACCGAAATGCGGAATGTGGGATAGAAAAAATGGCCAATCTATCAAAACCGCAAGCAGTAGTACTAGCAATGTGGAGTTTTGGCATAGTTATGACTCAATCAAGCGGATTGACAACGGTTTCGGTGTTTTTAGCAGAGCTATTAGGGGACTTCCAAGCAATAAAATCACCAATTAAAAGAATAATAATCATTATTTTAGGGAAGGAGAAGCAGCCGTCGGCTGCTTCTCCTTCCCCTTTTTGTAGTAAATTTAGTTGTTTCGTGGTCGCCATGTATGACGCGGAACCCATTGGAGGACTTCTGTAGCAAGTTGGGTGTTAATAAGAGCTTTGTAAGGCTTACGTTCATATTCATGGCCACCATGCCAATCCACTTCAGGAAGGAGGGATTGAGCCATTTCTTGACTCGGGATTGGCTTGCCGATTGGAAATAATAAAATCGTAAGTTTCTTCATCAAAAACACCTGGTGGTCGCAAACAAATAGTTGGGATACCTGTGCTATCGGTAAAATATCTGCACATTTCTTCACCAAGGCGCTTAGAAACCGCATAAGGGGTGGTTGGATAACAAGGATGATTGTCATCTAAAGGAAGATAATCTGGTTTTCTCTCACCTTTAAAGATTCCTAATACATCAACACTGCTGAAAAAAACAACACGTTTGAGTTTTGCCTCTGCTGCTGCTCTTAGAATATGCCAAGTTCCGAGAAGATTGACTGCCATTATTTCATCCGGCGTGTCCTCAGAGTTTCCAAGTAGCGCAG
>NZ_BAACAP010000056.1:0-8678 GCF_045865695.1 Scytonema hankhaensis NUACC26 | reverse complement strand
ATTCAGATAAATGGTCTGCCACTTCAGTATAAAGAATTCGATAAACAATCACAGTTCCCACAATGAAACCCATGACTGTTCCTAAAGAAAAGATGAAACCAATAGCTGTACTGCTTGCCCAATAATTTCTCTCATAATCAACAAATTCTTGTTTGGTAAAAACCTTAATATCTTTAGGCAAATAATTCTTCAAATTTTGAGCAACAGCAATTGCATCTGCTCCCGGCTTTAATTTTATCAAACCTATATCAATCAATCCCAAACTACGATGAGGAAAGAGCCGTAGAAAATTTAGATCGCTTGTGACTAAATTACCATCTGCTCCAAAAGATGCACCTAATGTAAATAATCCTCCAACCCTAATCTTCCGATTTCTTACTTCTGCTATCACAGTTTGATTTTTTTCAAACTCAGCAACAATTGGACCATATTCTTGTCGGGAAGAGCGATCGTATAGAACAACATCAGATAATTTAATTTTATCTAAATTTTCCTGAATACCAGGTAAATTTAGTACACTATACTCAGGATTAATACCAACAATCAAAAGATTGCGGAATCGACCCGTTACAGGATTTTTCCAAGGAGCGTAATCTAGGTAAAGAGGATGAACAGATTCAACAGCTGGGAAATCTAAAGCTTTATAGAGTCGTCTTTGAGAAAAAGTTTTTAATGACAATACAGCATTGGATTGATTATTAATTAAAACGATATCTCCTTGCAAACTCATGTGGAGACGAACATTACTGTAATACAAAGAATCACGAAAACCAAGCTGCATAAACATAAGAATGTCAGCAAAAGCAATTCCTGCAAATGCCACAGCAAGACGTGTTTTTTCCCGCTTTAGCTGCAACCAAGCTAAAGGGATTTTGTTAAAGAATTTGTTCATTGGGGATTGGCGATTGGTTATTAATTTTTCACAAAGGACAAATGACGAAGGACAATTGACAAATGACAAAGGTGCTATATATTTATTTCTACAACCACTTTAGCGTTGGTGAGATTAGCAACTCGTTTAGTATCTTGTGGGGAGAGTGTAATTTTTACTTCTACAACTCTGGCATCAATATCAGCTGCTGGATCTGTATTTAAGACATCTTTTTTGCCAATTTTCCTGCCAATTTCGGCAACTGTTCCTTGTAATTCTCCATCAAAAGCTCCATTATCACTAGTGACCATAACTTGTTGACCGAGACGCACTTTACCAATACTGTCTTCCGGAACTTCCGCAACAACCACCATTCGATCGGTTCGTCCCATCTCAGCAATGCCGTATTGGCTCATGCTTTCTCCTGCTTTGGTATGGATTTTTAAAATTTCCCCAGCAATTGGTGCTTTAATGTAACTCAAACTTAATTGTGCTTCTGCTTTTCTTAAAGATGCGATCGCATTACCGACTTGTGCTTGTGCGATTTGTACATCAATAGGACGACCTTCTTGAATTCTATTATATTTAGCTCTTTCTTCATCAATTTGTCTTTGCAAAGTTGCGACTGTTTTGTCCCGCGTAACTCTAGCTTCAATCAGTTGCTGTTGCAAAGTTGCGACTGTTTTTAGCTGGTTAGCTCTAGCTTCAGCAAGTTGTTGTCTTAAAGTTGCGATAACTTGCTTCTGATTAGCCTTGACTTCAGCAAGTGAAGAATTACTGGTTGATAAACTTAATCGCCGTCTGTCCCTTTCTTGTTGGGAAATTGCACCTTCTTTATATAACATTTCATATCGTTGGGCATCAACTTGAGCGTTGCGTTGTTCGGCTCTTACACGCGCAACCGATGCTATCAGAGCATCTTTTTGCCCTTCTATTTCAGCTTGAATACGATTAATAGTTGCTTGTAGGGCAATTTTCTCCCCATTTAACTGTGCTGTTATACGAGCAATTGTTGCTTGCTGAGCAGCCCTTTCCCCAGCTAACTGAGCTTGCAAACGACCAATAACTGCCCTTTGCGCTTGAAGATCTCTTGGCGAACCAGCTTTAACATTTGCTAAATTAGCACGAGCTTCTTGCAGTTTAGCTCTAGCTTCTTCCACTGCAGCTTGAGAACCGCTGAAGTTATCCATAATGGCAATAACTTGACCTCTTTGAACCCTTTCTCCCTCTTTCACATAAACTTGCTCGATCCGCGATGAACTCTGAAGACCCGCAGGTGCAGACAATTTAATGACTTCCCCTTGCGGTTCCAAACGACCCACAGCATTAATACTGGTAGGAACTGGCGCACTAGGTACAGGCGTGTTTGCTTGTTTGATTTGCTCGACTTTAGCTATAGTAAGAGCACCAAAAGAAACCACGACTGGTAAGGAGACAGCAATTAACCACCAAACTTTTGATTTTTCATCTTCAAAAAAGAGCTGCTCCCTTAAATTTGATTTCTCACTTAACCTTGATATAGGTGGTTGTTCGTTGGATTGCATTTTCCCCTCTTTGGATAAAAAGCACGCTTAGGCGCAGGTTGGATTAATCGTGGCGGAACCCAACAAATTTAGGAGTGTATTGATTGGGTTTTGTTACGTCTTCAAGATCCCCGACTTCTTTAAGAAGTCAGGGATCTGGGCAAACTTACCCATTAAAACCTATAAGATATGGTACTGAAATCATTACGGTTTTAAGATGCACTAAATACAGTCCAATATGATAAATTCTTTGCCTTTATATAGCAGTCCTCAATCATTTGTGAAAATTCCTAGTAAGTAGGGCTATGCCGCGCAAAAGTCTTAGTGGTGGGCTGTCTTCCCTACCTACTTGTATTTCATAAATCAAATAGGACTACTATATTGATATTGGCAAATCTTGATTTTTGGACTTTGGACAAAGTATTTATTGATAAAGAGAATGCCATACAGTTATGAGTTGTATGGCTTCATCTTCTCTTGTTAATTGAATTCTACATTTTTAAGTTACTAAAAAACGTAACCAAATCTACAGAAGAGAGTTAATGGTCACTGGTGAGTCCAGTCCTGCAGGCGGGTCTCCCGCCGTAGGGAACTGGCGAACCCGGAGGGTCACTGGTGAGTCCAGTCCTGCAGGCGGGTCTCCCGCCGTAGGGAACTGGCGAACCCGGAGGGTCACTGTTCAGGCATATCAAATAAAACTGTAGTCATATAACATTCTGCCCAATCTGCACCAAAAGCTTTTTCCAGTACGCGACGGGTTTTGTCATTTTGTTGCTGTTGAGTGCAGTAATTTCTTTGTCCGGCAAGAATGTTTTGCCTGTGTTCTGGTGAAACTGGTTTAGAGATAACAGCTTGCGTACAATGAATGTCCAAAAACTCTTGTACGCGAGAGAGAAACAGACTTTCTTCTTCAGATGAATTGGGACGAACAAAGAGACAAAATTCTGAAAATATATGTCCCCATTCCGGTAATTCACGCGGTTGAGCAAAGTTTAATTTAGGCAATACCTCAAGTGCAGAAGTATAGGATTGAGGTAATTTATATTCTACGTCTACTGGAGAAAGATCCGCGATCGCAGCACTAATTTGACCTCTTCCGCCAACTAAATCGCACCCAAACATTGGTATGTTGTATTCTGGGTGGGGAAACATAACACAGTGCAAAATATCTAGCATATTTCCCACCTTTGCCAGTTCCAAATGCATTTTCCGGAATTGGGGTGTTTGATAGCAGCGATTTTCTATGGTCAGTTTTTCTCCTTCGAGCCGACCCTCCACATAACCAAATTCAGCAGGCAAATGATAGGGCGACAAATCAAGGTATTTGTGCCAAGTCTGTTCTATACAATCTGCTAATTGACGAATTAAAGGATGCTGTTGCTCGCGCAGTGATAGGAGAGGAGTTGTTGTCATGTTGAATTTTATACCCATCCCTACCAGGGATTAACGATGTTAACTGTCATTTGTCATTTGTCCTTTGTCATTCGTCATTTGTTTATAGTACGTAACTCATGACTAGTAACAAAGCAAAGGACGGTCTTCACAGCTTTTCGCTTTATTATGTGCTGACCTACCCATTTTTCAGCCTAGCGCCCATTCAGACTTAACAGAACTGACTCGCAACAGAACTCAACAAATAGGGGACTGGAGATTAGGGATTGGGAAAAAACTACTCCCTACGCCTGACTTGCAACATAACTTAACACTCTCTCTCGAAAAGCGTAAAGTTATAAAACATTTCCTTTTCAAAATTCTTATTTATTTTGTAGTCTTAGTTACAGAAATAATTTTTAATTAGCCCATGAGATAAAGCTCTAGCAAGAGCCAAGGATGAAGTATGAAACACGAACTCTTAAGTAAAAACTTGCTTACTGCTTCCCCAGAAAGCGTACCCAGTGCTAACAATCTAGAACTCATCCCTTCATCCTCGATCCTTTATCCTTCATACTCTCTTGAGTCTAATAACTGGGTAAAGTTGAAGGAATTGCCCAGTCCCTACAGTTGTGATGAAGCTTTGTTGTTATGTCAGATTTCAGAAGATGAGTGGTCAGCATGGATTCCAGACCATGGGGAAGCAGTGCTCAAGATCGAGCAATTTTGTTAAGGGATTTCCAAGAAATAAATTCTCCATTTTGTGCTCCATCTTGTGGTACGGGCGTCCCCGCCCGTACTGTACAACTAAAACGGGCAAGATGCCCGTTCCACCAACTAACAACTAACAACTAACAACTAACTAACAACTAACCTCTCCTTCGATCCTAGTGTCATAGGATCTGCTGTTTCCAGTTCACCATGCTTGAGAGTCCAACAACGATCTGCGCTCGCTAACAGATCGCCTGCATCATGTGTGACAATCAGTAGCGTCCAATCCTTCTTCAACTTTGCCAGCAAACTCACCAATTGTCGCCGCATTGACCAATCCAATCCTGCTGTTGGTTCATCAAGCAGAAGTAAATGGGGCTGACGGATCAACTGCACAGCTAAAGCCAAACGCCGTTGCTGACCTCCACTTAATGCATGAGGCGGTGTACTCAGGGATAAATGCTCCAATCCTACTTCGCTGAGTGCTTGCTTAACTCGCTCTGTTCCCAACTCTGGATGTCCCAAGCGCAATTCCTCTAAAATAGTACCGCCACAAAAATGTCGTTCGGGAAACTGAAACACCAAACCAGCCAATTGTTGCATCTGGTCTGCAAGCAGTTCTTGTTCGCGCCAAAAGATAGATCCAGAGGTTGGTTCGGCTAGTCCAGATAGAATTTCAAGTAACGTAGTTTTGCCAGAACCGCTCGGTCCAATGATAAGACCAAGTTGTTGGGGTGCTAATTCTAGATTAATTGATTTAAGGATTGCAGTTGGGCAGGCGGTTGGATGATAAATTATATTTCTGAGATAGAGCATTTGTTAAGAGAAATAAAGAGTCAGCAACTTACTTAATTAATTACACGGCAACGAACACTAGTTCCCTGGAAAATTTATAGCGCATTATCTGCCTCGCTAACTGTGACTTCTAGCAGTAAAAGCTATTTTGCTTACCTATCGAAGTTACAAGACTCTCCCTATGAGAGTTGCGTCGATGGCTATTTTCGGCAATTATGTCCATTGTGTCAAATTTTCATTGAAGAAATAGTTACAACAAGTATGGGAACTTGAAAAAAAATGTCAAAGTCTACCATTGTAAAAACTTTTGACAAAAACAGACACGGTTTCAATCGAATCATTGGTAGTATTATAAGTAACATATAAAGATTTTAAAATAGTAATTTTACTGGAGTCTATCCATGACAGAACAAATGCCCGTGCTGCCAAAAATTGTAACGGCTAGACTTTCTCGCCTAGCGAAAGTCGCTTTTGCAACCATCCTCATACTGAATTTCTATGTCAATTCCTCTTTGGCAGCAGATCCGTTTCGAGTTAAAGAACCTCGCAAGATTGGTGACAAAACGGAAGCGGCTTTCAAAACAATTTTCGAGCAGGGAAATTATCAAGCAGCCGAGAATCAAGTACAAGAAGCACTTACTAAAGAGGTTGATGAACCTTTAGCTTATGCTATGAAAGCATCCTTAGCATATACGAGTCAAGATTGGAATACACTAGAGACATATAGCAAAAAAACCTTAGAAATAGCACAAAAACTTGTTTCTACCGACCGTCTACGTGGCAATTTGTATAGTGCTGTCGGGCATTTTTTAGAAGGGTCTGTGATTTTGCAGCGTGAAGGAACACTCAGTGGTGCGCCTAAAGCCCTCAGCAGATTGCGAGAAGTTTATAAGTGTTTAGACCAAGCTGAAGCTGTTTCCGCGACAGACCCTGAATTGAATTTAGTTAAAGGCTACATGGATTTAATGCTAGCTGTTAATTTGCCTTTTTCCAATCCAGAACAAGCGATTGAAAAATTTGAGAAAAATGCTGCCCCTCAGTATTTAGTCGATCGCGGAATTGCTCTTGCTTATCGAGATATGAAACAGTACTCGCAAGCTTTAGATTATGTTAACCGCGCTCTAAAAGTGACCTCAGAAAATCCAGAACTGTATTATCTGAAAGCTCAAATTCTTAGAGAACAGGGTAAGAAAGATAAAAATACAAAACTCATTCAAGAGGCTGTTGATAACTTTGACAAAGCTTTAAGCAAAAAAGGGTTTCTACCTGCAAGCGTGCTCAAACAAATTGAACGCGAACGAGCTAAGGCTGCAAGAGAAGTGGCTTCAGCTAGTATGTAGATAAGATAAGTCAGTCATATTGCTCGGGTCTATCAGATTCGGGAACATCCCGTTATTGCCTTCAGAATAGAATTCTGGGGCTAGACAAACAAAGTCCGCCTTCGCGGATCGAATATAGAAGTCCGCTGAGGCGGACTTCGTTTGTATAGACGCGATTTTAATCACCAACGTATTTTTTCTGACTCAACAGTCCGTATTCGCTCTACCTCGTTCCCAGGCTCCGCCTGGGAATGCCTTACCGCGAGGCTCCGCCTCTATTCATGTATTTGGTTTAGAGATGTCCAAGAAATAAATTATCCATCTTGTGGTACGGGCGTCCTCACCCGTTCTTTATTAGTGACGGGCGAAGACGCCCGTACCACAAGAGAAAGGTGGTTATTTTTTTATTTGGAAGTCCCTTACTAAGAATCTTCTACAATTAAGTGTAAATATTTTGAAAATAAAACAGCAATGGAAATACAGTTTCGCGAAATAGACCCTTTTAATGTATGGATTTGGCTAAAATTCAGTACAATTCCATCTAGGCAAGAAAGACAGTATATAGAAGAAGTTTTTGACTCCTGGTTTTACTTGGGCAAACTGGGGGGATTTAATGCCGAAAATCTTCAAGTACAAGAAACTGGGGTAAATCTCAGTTATATGGATTATGACTCAGAAGGTTATGACAAAAGTATGTTGGCGCTGATGCATAACATGGGTGAGGTGGAATATGAGGGAACATGGGCGCGTTGCTGGTTCGATTTGGGAACTGCTGATGCGATCGCTCTTGATATTCTCATCAATGCTTTTCAGCAACTCAGTGCCGAATATGTCACTATTGAACAATTGTACATTGGCGGAGAAAATGAAGACTGGCCAGTTGAAAGTAGTGACAATCTGAACTCGTTTATTTACGATAATTAGTGATGGCGATACACAAACCAGGGGAAATTCGTATCTTAGCTTTGGCGCTGATTCAAGACGGAGAACGCATCTTCATGTCTCAAGGCTTTGACCAAAAGAAGCAACAAACCTTTTACCGTGCTATGGGCGGTGGTGTTGACTTTGGCGAAACAAGTTTGGTAGCTCTCCAACGGGAATTTCAAGAAGAAATTCAAGCGGAATTAACAAATCTTCAATACTTGGGGTGTTTGGAAAACATTTTTACATATAACGGTCAGCACGGTCACGAAATTATTCAACTTTACAAATGTGACTTTGTCGATCCCAAGTTCTATCAGCTTGACCAGCTAGAGTTTAATGAAGGCGAGCGAAAAAAGATTGCCTTATGGGTAGAGATTAACTGCTTTAAGTCTGGAGAATTAAAGTTAGTACCAGAGCAATTTATAGATTATTTGTAAAAGGATGTTTGTCAAGTCTACCGTTGTATCAAATTTACTATAACTCCCTTGAAAAAGACTACAGTGTATACACAAATCTGAAAGCTAACTTTTCTCTATCTCAGGAAACCTCATGATTTTTCGCAGTACAGAACCGAATATCGCCATCCCCGAACAGCCCCTAACGAAAATTGTCTTGCAACGAGCGATAGAATTCGCTGACAAACCAGCGATGATTGACGGGCTAACTGGTCAAACGGTAACTTATAGAGAACTAGCAGACTCAATTAACAGGGTGGCTGCTGGTTTTGCTGCGCGGGGTTTTTCTAAGGGAGATGTAGTTGCTATTTATAGTCCTAACTGTCTGGAATATCCAATCGCTTTTCAGGCGATCGCGAGTTTGGGTGGAGTTAGCAGCACGGCAAATCCATCTTATACAGCTAGCGAACTTGCATATCAATTAAATGATACTGGTGCTAAATATTTGCTGACAGTACCGGAACTGCTAGAACGCGGATTAGAGGCTGCTAGTCAGTCAAAAGTTGAATCAGTCTTTGTGTTTGGTAACGCTGCGGGTGCAATTCCATTTTCTGTTCTTTTAGAAGATGTTGACTCAGTACCAAAAGTACAAATTAATCCAAAAGAAGACGCGGTTGCTTTGCCCTATTCTAGTGGCACAACTGGTTTGCCTAAAGGTGTTACGCTGACACACTATAATATAGCAGCCAACGTGTACCAACTTTCAAAC
>NZ_BAACAP010000055.1:0-8504 GCF_045865695.1 Scytonema hankhaensis NUACC26 | reverse complement strand
GGTGCTTATGTACCTCTTGACCCCAATTATCCTCAAGAACGCCTCAGTTATATGTTGAGTGATTCCGGTGTGGAGGTTTTGTTGACGCAACAGTCATTGCTGGAATCTTTACCGCACAATCAAGCACGAATTGTTTGTTTAGATACTGATTGGGAGTTGATAGCTACTGAGTTAGATACTGACTTAAAGCCTAAAGTGCAGCCCGATAATTTGCTTTATGTCATTTACACCTCTGGTTCTACAGGTTTGCCTAAAGGGAGCGCGCTACCCTATCGTGCCCTAAACAACCTTATACAGTGGCATTTAGCAACAATGGCGACAGGAGTTGGAGTCCTTCAGTTTGCCTCCCTCAGTTTTGATGCCAGTTTTCATGAAATGTTTGCTGCTTGGTGTTCGGGAGGGACACTGTTTTTAATTCCAGAGAATTATCGCCTGGATTTGGATAAATTAGTACATTTTTTAGCAGAAAACCCGATCTATAAAGCAATCCTGCCAGTTGCCCTTTGGCAGCAATTAGCAGAGGCATATGGAGACCAACCTCAGTTGTTTAGCAACCTTACAGAAGCGATCGCTACAGGGGAGCAACTTCAGATTACTCAACAAATGATCGACCTATTCTCTCGCCTTAATCACTGTAAACTCCATAACCACTATGGTCCTTCTGAAACACATGTTGTAACTGCATACGTTTTCACAGAACCATGCCAGAAATGGCCAATTTATCCCCCTATTGGTAAGCCAATCGCTAATACTCAAATTTACATTTTAGATCGTAATCTCCAGCCAGTTCCCATAGGGGTATGGGGATCCCTGTTTATCAGTGGGGTCAGTTTAGCTCGTGGCTATCTCCACCGTTCTGATTTGACGAGCGAGAAATTTATTCCCAATCCTTTTAACAATTCAAAATCGCAGTGTACTGAGGCATTAGAGCAATCTAACAATTCAAGATTATATAATACCGGAGATTTAGCTCGCTATTTACCTGATGGCAATATCGAGTTCTTAGGACGGATAGACGATCTAGTGAAGGTTCGGGGCTTCCGCGTTGAACTCGGTGAAATTGAAGCAGTACTTAACAAACATCCTCAGATCGGTCAAGCCATAGTGGTGCTGTATGGCTCAGAAGCACGAGAAAAACGCTTAATAGCTTATATAGTCATAATTCGAGAGCAGACTTTAACCAGCGAGCAGTTACGGGAATTTCTCAAGCTCAAGCTACCAGAATACATGATACCTTCTGCTTTTATTTTTCTCAACGCTCTACCTTTAACATCCAATGGCAAGGTTAATCGACGTGCCTTACCTGCTCCTAATGAAACTCTATCAAACTTATGCACATTTGTTCCACCTCGAACCCCCGGTGAAGAAGTGTTAATTCAAATTTGGCAAGAAATTCTCAGTCTTGAACGTATCAGCATTTACGATAACTTCTTCGAGCTAGGGGGTCATTCCCTATTAGCAATGCAGTTAGTCAGCCATATTTATAAAAAGTTCGATCTGGAGTTATCGGTGCGCCAAGTATTTCAAAATCAGACAGTAGTTCAATTAGTAGATACTATGGCTCAGATAGCTGGCGATCGCGAAGTCATCGAAGAAATTGCTCGTACCTGGCAGGAAATCGCTGCATTATCTCCCGAGCAACTACAGTTAATGGCGACACAGCTTAGAAAATAAGGGTTGCTGAATTAACGTATGAAGTACAGATTGCTCAGCCCTTTCAGAGATGACGAGTTCTAACCACAACTAGAGAGACAAACTACCGTGAAACTTACCCCAAATCAGATACAACAATACGAAGAGGAAGGGATGTTATTTCTCCCCAACTATTTCTCTGATGCACAAGTTAGTGCTTTGCGCGAAGAACTTTCACGATTACCAGAGCAAATTCCTGGACAAGTGATGGAAAAGAACAACCAAACGGTACGAGCTATTCATGGAGTTCATGTTTACAGTAAAATTTTCCAGAGTTTAGTTCAACATCCACTTTTGTTAGAACCAGCTCAACAGATTTTAAGAGATTTTGTCTATCTTTACCAGTTTAAGATCAACATGAAAGCAGCTTTTACTGGGGATCTTTGGCCTTGGCATCAAGACTTTATATTTTGGTACGAGGAAGATGGTATGCCACAGCCCAGAGTAGTCAATGTCGGCATCTTCTTGGACGAAATAAATCAATTTAATGGTCCACTATATTTGATTTCAGGTTCTCATAAAGAAGGATTAATCAAATGCAATGTTCATAAATCCTTATTTGAAGGGGAAAATATCGGCTGGGAAGTTAATGTCAGTACTAATCTGAAATACTGTCTAGACAATGCAACTGTAACTCGACTCGTTGAAAGAGGAAGCATAGTAGCTCCTGTTGGTTGTGCTGGCTCTGTTCTTTTCTTTCACAGCAATATAGCTCATAGTTCAGTTCCTAACATCTCTCCTTACCCTCGTAGACTACTTATGATTACTTATAATAGCATCAAAAATATACCGCATTCTAGTGACCAGCCAAGACCAGAATTCTTAGTCTGTAGAGATTACACGCCACTGCAACCTATAGGAGATGATGCGTTACTGCAACAAGTTGAGTAACACATAATTGACTAATGACATCTTGTCTTCAGTATTTAATTTTTACTCTCTACAACTTTAAGTATAGAAACAAAGTTATGAGTACCACAAACCATTCTTCCTCTTCAAATAGTTTCTCCAACGATCCAAAGTATGCTGTGTTCAAACTCCTGTTGGAGAAAAAAGGAATCCGTTTCAACGCCCAAACTATCCCTCGTCGAGATGAATTAACTTCTGTGCCTCTCTCCTTTGCACAAGAGAGACTGTGGTTTCTCAACCAACTTTCGGGAGCATCGGCAACCTACAATATGCCTGCAGCCCTACGCCTAACTGGGGAATTAAATCTTAATGCCTTGCACCAAGCCCTAGCCGAAATCGTGCGTCGTCACGAGGTACTGCGCACCAATTTTACCAACATCAATGGTATGCCGATGCAGGTGATTCACCTAGAAGCCAGCATGGATATGGAAGTAGTAAATTTACAAAACCTAGAAGAGAGCGAACGGAAACTGGTTGTAGAGCAACAAATTCAACAATCAGCACTGACTCCCTTTGACTTAGAAAGCGCCCCCTTAATTCGGTGTAGTTTATGGCAGTTATCAAACACCGACTATGTGTTCTGCATCAATATGCATCACATTGTTTGCGATGGGTGGTCGATTGGCGTGTTGATTCGAGAACTATCAGCTCTGTATAAAGCTTTTTGTACCGGAGCACCATCGCCCTTACCAGAACTAGAGATTCAATATGCTGACTTTACCTTGTGGCAGAGACAAAGGTTGAGTGGGACAGTACTAGAGAAACAACTGCAATATTGGGTATCGCAATTACAAGGAGCACCAGAATTATTGCAAATACCGACCGACCGACCACGCTCTGGCACACAGAGCGATCGAGGTGCAACACAAAGCTTTACCTTAACTACGGAATTAACCCAGAAACTAGAAATACTGTCACAGCAAACGGGTAGTACTTTATTTATGACCCTGTTGGCAGCCTTTGCCACCTTAATGTATCGTTATAGCGGTCAATCAGATGTGGTGATTGGTTCGCCGATTGCCAATCGTAACCCCAGTGAAATACAGTCATTGATTGGCTTTTTCGTGAATACCTTAGCCTTGAGAACACGGTTAGAAGATAATCCGAGTTTTGAGCAGTTGCTTGCGCAGGTGCAAGAAACCACTCTCAAAGCTTATGAGCATCAGGATGTGCCATTTGAACAGGTAGTCGAAGCTTTGCGACCCCAACGCTCCATAAGTTATGCACCTCTGTTCCAGGTGATGTTTGTCTTGCAAAATGCGCCGATGGGCGAGATTGAATTACCAGGAGTAAAATTAAGTCAGTTAAACGCTGAGAACACAACTGCCAAGTTTGATTTGACTCTATCCATAAGCGAAAGCCCTCTGGGAATGGATTGTGCGTGGGAATACAAAACCAACTTGTTTGATGGGTCAACCATTGAGCGCATGGCTGCTCATTATCAGAATTTACTTTTAGCGATCGCTAAAAATCCACAACAAAAGATAAGTGAAATACCATTACTCACAGATTCTGAGCTAGAGCAGTTAGTGCAAACTCCGAATAATATCACTACAAGTAACTTCCTTCGCCAATACTTTCAGTACCATGATTCAAATAATTTACAACTTTACATTTTAGATAATCGTCAACAATTAGTTCCTCTAGGTGTAGAAGGAGAAATTTATTTAGGTAATTATGATTTATCTCCAGATAACTTCAATCCAAAGTCAAAAAAATCTATAAATATAATAGCTCATCCCCAACTTGGTAAGTTATTAAAAACTGGAGAATGGGGTTGTCGTCGAGGAAATGATTCTCTTGAATTATTAGGAAAAGAGCATCGAAAATTCATAGTTAAAGGACAAAGAATTAATTTACAACGTATTGAGGAATCTCTACTAACAGCAACAGGGGTAGAAGATTGTTATGTAACAATTCGCAATCAAGATCTAGTAGCATACGTAGTTAAAGATAGTTTTTGTAATCAAAAGTTTTTACACAATCATTTAAAATCCCAGTTACCTGGGTATCCATTACCTTGCACTTATGTACCAGTAACTGCTTTACCATTGACAAATAAAGGAGAAGTGGATGAAGTAGGTTTAGCTTCTCTTGGTGTAATTGATTCTGATTTAATTCCAACTTGGGAAGAACAAATAAGCTCTCATCCTGAAATTAAGCAAGTTGCTTTAGTAGTTCAGCCAAATATAAAAACGATTTATCCCATACATCTAGAAGATGTTTTACCATCAAATAAAGTTGTTTCCGAACGACTTTATACTATTGAAGCACTTAGAGTGATTGATGAAGAAAACAATAGTTTCGCATTAGAAAAAAAATTACCAGCTATCAGTCATGGAAAAGCTTTACTCTTCCCAGAATCTGTTCCACAAACTCTAGGGAAAATGCTTCAAAAAACTGCTGGTAAATTACCTGGTCAAAGAATAATTTATATTAACTCTGATGGCAGCGAACAGGTTCAATCTTATTCTCAGTTATTAGAAGATGCTCAAAGAATTTTAGGTGGCTTGAGAAAACAGGGACTTAAGCCTCAAGACAAAGTCATTTTTCAGTTAGAACAAAATCGAGATTTTATTAGTGCTTTTTGGGGTTGTGTGTTGGGAGGGTTTATTCCCGTACCCATTGGAATGCCTGTTTCTTATGACCAGCCCAATGCAACTCTAAATAAATTACAAAATAGCTGGCAGATGTTAGAAAAACCTTTGATATTAACGGATAATAAATCGTTGCCAGATATTCATAAATGGTCTTTAAGCCTAAATCTAGACGGATTTGAGTTAGAAACAATTGAAAATTTACAAGAGTTCTCGGTAGATAATAATTATTACAATTCTCAACCAGAAGATTTAGCGATTTTACTACTTACTTCTGGTAGTACAGGAACACCGAAAGCAGTAAAACAGAGTCATAAGAGTTTGTTGAGCCATTGTGTAGGAACAACGGCTATGAACAACTTTTCCACAGCAGATATTTCTTTGAATTGGTTTCCTCTGGATCATGTTGGGGGAATAGTCATGTTTCATTTGAGGGACGTTTATTTGGGGTGTCAGCAAATTCATGCACCCACTCAAATGGTCTTGCAAACGCCTACTTTATGGTTAGATTGGATTTCGAAGTATAAAGTTACGATTACTTGGTCTCCAAATTTTGCTTATAGATTAATCGTCGAGCATCTCGAAAAGTTTAGTAAGAAAACAGTTAGTCTTTCTGACAACAAATGGAATTTATCTTCTCTGAAATTTATTTTGAATGCAGGAGAAGCAATCGTTGCTAAAACTGTAAGAAGATTCTTAGAAATATTAACTGTTTACCAGCTATCCTCTAGAGTAATGCACCCAGCATGGGGAATGTCCGAAACTTCTTCAGCATTGACCTTCGCCGATAATTTTTTATTGGAGTTGACAACAGATGAACAAAAATTTACGGAATTGGGTTCTCCCATCCCCGGATGTTCGATCAGAATTGTGAACGATAGAAACCAGATAGTAGAAGAGGGAAAGACTGGTTTTTTACAAGTACAAGGAGCTTCAGTTACATCTGGATACTATTGTAATCAGGAAGCAACTCAAGAAGCATTTACTGAAGACGGTTGGTTTGATACAGGGGATTTAGGATTTATCCGGGAAGGACACTTAACTATTACTGGACGAAAAAAAGATGTCATCATTATCAATGGGATTAACTATTACACTCATGAGATTGAAGCAGCGGTGGAAGAATTATCTTCAGTGGAAGTATCTTATACAGCAGCTTTTGGAATCTCATCTACTGGAAATAACACTGAAGAATTAGCTATCATATTTTCTCCTTATGTATCCAGTCAGAATCAGTTAGCAGAACTATTGAAGAAGATTCGGGGGAAAATTGTCAGTGACTTTGGAATAACTCCTAGTTATCTAATCCCTGTAGAAAAAGAAATAGTTCCTAAAACTTCCATTGGTAAAATTCAGCGTTCCCAATTAAAGCAACGTTTTATTGATGGTGAGTTTAAATCTATCCTCCATCAGGTAGACTTATTACTTTATAATGCAAATACGATTCCTAACTGGTTCTACCGTCAAACATGGCAAAGAAAAGAAAGGAGGAATATTTTACTCAGTTCTTTTAATCAAAATACTTTAGCCCTAATATTTGCTGACAAGTTAGGTTTGGGAACATTTTTAGCTCAAGAATTATCTGGGCTAAATCATCCATACGTTATAGTTACTATAGGTTCGGATTTTCAGCGAATCAGCCCGAATCATTATTCTCTTGTTCCCGGAAATCTGCAACATTATCATTTGTTGATTGATTCATTAGCGCAAAATAATCAAGTCATTGGTCACATTCTCCATCTTTGGTACTACAATGAGCAGATTGAAGAAGTTTCTACTGTAGAAAATTTGGAGTCCACTCAACAACAAGGGCTTTACAGTGTAATATTTTTGGTACAAGCTCTAGAACAAATTCAAGGTACACGACAGGTAGTGAAGTTACTGTGTGTTGCGAACAATAGCCAATCACTTCATCCTACAGATAAAATTCAACCTGAAAAAGCTACTCTTTTAGGCTTGCTCAAAACTATCTCTCAAGAAATGCCTTGGTTGAGTACTCGTCACTTAGATTTGCCATTAGCAGAAGTAGAACTCAACAGTAGTTACACTTTGCAAGAAATGTATTCTTCTGATAGAGAACTGACAGTTGCTATCAAAAATGGGCAACGTTTAGTTTCACGTCTGAAATTAGTAGATATGACTTGTGAAGAGAAACAAGCAATTCCTATAAAAGTAGGAGGAACATATCTCATAACAGGAGGACTAGGAGGAGTTGGTATAGAGATTGCCAAATACTTATTAGAACATTATCAAACACGCTTAATATTAGTGGGTCAAACTCATCTTCCTGACAATGATTCTGGAAAAATAGATGGAGAAAAGGGAGATAAAATCATTACTAAATTACAAAGGTATCAACAGTTACAACAATTGCCTGGATCGGTTGTTTATGAATCTGTTGATATCTGTAATTTAGATCGCTTACAACAAATAGTGGAAAAAGCAACTTCAGAATGGAAAACTCAACTTGATGGTGTGCTCCATCTGGCTGGAATTTTTCAAGAAACTCCAATAGAGTCGGAAACCCCAGAAAATGTTGCTGCTGTTTTGCGTCCCAAAGTTATCGGTACTTGGGTATTGCATCAACTACTTTACAAGCAAGAAAATGCTTTATTTATTCACTTTTCTTCTGTGAATGGTTTCTTTGGAGGAATGAATGTTGCGTCTTATTCAGCCGCGAATAGTTTTCAGTCAGCGTTTAGTGATTATCAACGACACAATGGTTTTCAAAGCTACTGCTGTTCTTGGAGTATGTGGCATGACACTGGCATGAGTCAGGATTATGAATTTGCAGAACTTAGTCGTGCTAAGGGTTATTTTGCCATCGCTCCTCAACAAGGAATTTATTCGTTTTTAGCAGCTTTATCTCACCCCTCACATGATTTGTTAATCGGTTTAGATGGAACTAAGGCAAGTGTTCAACGTTTTATTGGCAATTGCGATCTCGAGCAGAAATTAACTGCTTATTTCACCACTCAAACCCCAAAATTTTCTTTGAGTAAATTGCAGGAGGTACAACTGTGCGATCGCTATGGGATGCTAAACCAAATTGACTTTGTCCAACTCGAACAAACATCCCTTAGTGATACTGGAGAAATCAACCGCGAACAGCTTACTGGTATATATAGGGATTTGAGTGCTAGTGAGCAGACAAAACCACGTAACGAAATAGAACGTCAGTTAGTTGAGATATTCGAAGAAATTCTGAATGTTTCTTGTGTAGGAATCCACGAAAACTTCTTTGAACTGGGAGGACATTCCCTCCTCGCCACCCAATTAATATCCCGACTCAAACAAACCTTTGCA
>NZ_BAACAP010000054.1:0-8492 GCF_045865695.1 Scytonema hankhaensis NUACC26 | reverse complement strand
AGTAACCGTTGGCCTAATGGTTACATTATTTTTGATGAAGGTTCTTTTTCTAATATTGATGATTTAAGAGCTATTCTCCAAAGAATGATCGACGAACATATGTCGCCTACAGTTAGAGCTAACGATCTCATCTGCTTCCGTGGCGACCTGAAATACGAGAAGTTGCCAGACGGGTTTCAGGTTTCGACAAAAATTATGACTCGTAAGTTTCGACATCAAAATTACCTAAGGGAACTAGGAGAAACGATCCGAAAAGGTGATAAGACAGCCGCAGAGATTGTGGGAGTGTTCAATTTACTCGGAGTCCCATCTGACAAGACATTTCAAGCTCTTAATCTACTGCTTGCAAGTGGTTGTTTGAACGAAGAACTCAAAATAAAAACGCTCACCCTTTACAGTACTTAGATTTGGGAAAAAGAAGTATGTATGAACAAATTAATCCACAAGAATTCATGATTCGGAACGATCTCAAACGTTTTTCTGAAAAATGGCAAGCAGATCCAGATTTTAGAGAACAAGTATTTACAGATTCAGTCCAAGCGGCTTCCCGGCATAATCTGAAAGTCAATCTTGAAGAAATTAGACAGCTATGGGATACAGAATATGCTAGTCAACAGGGAGACCAAGCTCCTATTTCTCCTACGTTAGAAATTTATCAAAAATATCTTCAACAAAGCTGCAAAGAAGACTTCCTAGCAAATGTTTCTACAAATCCTCAGTTTCAAGCTTGGAGAGCGCGACAGATTGCACGGAATGAGAGTCTGTACAAAAAAGCTTATCACGATCGCATAGTACATGCTTCTGCTGCCTTTGAACTAAGCAAAGGGTGTTCAGTGGGCTGCTGGTTTTGCGGTGTATCAGCACCACGGCTTGAAGATTTGTTCGTGTATACATCAGAAAATGCCAAACTATGGCGTCAAGTCTTGGAATTACTCAAAGAATTCCTTGGTCCTGCTGTAGGTCAGGGTTTTTGTTACTGGGCAACAGATCCATTAGATAACCCTGATTATGAAAAATTCTGTAGTGATTTTCATGAAATTTCCGGTAGCTTTCCCCAAACAACAACTGCTCTGGCTTTAAAAAATCCAGAACGCACGCGTTCGCTACTGAAACTTTCTAGAGAAAAGGGTCGTTATTTCGATCGGTTTTCTGTTTTTTCCTTAAAAATCTTAAACCAAATTCATGAAGAATTTAGTGCAGAAGAGCTAGCTTTTGTGACATTAGTCCTTCAAAATTTTGAATCAGATCTAGTTAAAGCTAATGTAGGAAGAGTGTGGGAGCAAAATAAGAAAAAGGCAGAATTGAGTGAATTATCTCAGGAAGATGATTTTTCCGATCAAGGAACTATTGCTTCCGTCACCGGGTTCCTGTTCAACATGGTTGACAGAACTGTTAAACTCATCAGCCCTTGTCGAGCTAGTAACCGTTGGCCTAATGGTTACATTATTTTTGATGAAGGTTCTTTTTCTAATATTGATGATTTAAGAGCTATTCTTCAAAGAATGATCGACGAACATATGTCGCCTACAGTTAGAGCTAACGATCTCATCTGCTTCCGTGGCGACCTGAAATACGAGAAGTTGCCAGACGGGTTTCAGGTTTCGACAAAAATTATGACTCGTAAGTTTCGACATCAAAATTACCTAAGGGAACTAGGAGAAACGATCCGAAAAGGTGATAAGACAGCCGCAGAGATTGTGGGAGTGTTCAATTTACTCGGAGTCCCATCTGACAAGACATTTCAAGCTCTTAATCTACTGCTTGCAAGTGGTTGTTTGAACGAAGAACTCAAAATAAAAACGCTAGCCTATGCTCACTAGGGAGTCACTCGCTAGCGCGAAAATTCCCAATTATCAATTCGGCTTTATCAAATCACTCATGAAGTCAAGTCTAGAGAAGCGGCTTATGATGCGATCGCCTACGAGAGCAGTGACCCAAGTTTTTTCCGTGGAATAGCAGGAATCGGCTACGAACTCTTGAGATTGGCTAAGCCTAACTTACTTCCTTGCGTGCTGCTATGGAATTGATACTTCCGCCTCTAATTAATTTCATCATACTTTAGGTTGGTTTTTATGAAAAAATTTGATGTAGCTATTATTGGTACTGGTCCTGGTGGTGGGATGGCTGCTTGCCGTCTGGCAAAAACTGGTCTGAAGGTGCTGGTTTTAGAGAAAAGCAAGTTACCACGGCATAAAGCCTGTGGCGGTGCTTTGTCCCTTGGTGTGAAAAAAATTATTGACTGGGATTTTAGCTCCCAAATTGAAGTGGAAGCCGTTGCTGCAAAGTATTTTTACAACTATACGCTGCCCAAAGAAATATCTGATAAAGTTTCTCCTGCCCTAATGGTGAACCGAAGACGTTTCGATTACCATTTAATCGAGCGGGCAGTTTCCTTAGGGAAAGGAAATGTAACTTTGTGGGATGGATTTCGCGTTGCCTATGTCGAAGAAAATGATAATGGTGTTTTTATTCAAGGTAGTAATCAAGAAATTATCCAAGCAGATTTTCTGATTGCTGCTGATGGCGCTACCAGTATAACTGCAAAGTGTCTTGGATTAAACCAAAAAGCAGGTCTTGGGTTGGCAGTAGATGCTGAGGTAGAGGTTACATCAAGTGTGTATGAAGCTGAGAAGCAATATCCCACTTTTAATATAAGTTTTCCCGCTAACGGTTACAGTTGGATTTTTCCTAAAGCTGATTATTTAAGTTGTGGTGTTATGTCTTGGACAGGGCAAAAGGGATTGTCCAAAGCGATGAATGAGTTTCTGGAAGAAAGTTTTTCCCCAGGAAGCATCAAGTCGGTGAGAACGTTAAGCCATCCTATTCCTCTATATAACGGCGATCGTCAAATCGCCACCCGCCGGGTTTGCCTAGTCGGTGATGCTGCCAATTTAGTCGATCCATTCTTGGGCGAAGGAATTAAGTACGCATTGACTAGCGGCGCATTAGCTGCTGATATCATTACTAGCATAACACATAAAGAATTAGAACAAAATACTGAAGGCTGTCGCCAGTATCAAAAATTAATCAATCAGGGAATCGGTAAACATTTGCATTCTATACGCCGTTCTACTTTAAGTCCATTTTTGTCTGCGCCGGAATTAGCATATCGCAGCTTCATTCTTCAAGAAAGAAGCCATGAATTAGATCGGCAACTTGCTTTCTTAAAAGCATTTGGTATACTCTCAGCTAAGAAATGAAAAATATAAATACTTTCCGCCATTTTTTATGAATGTATCCCAAGAAAATTATCTTCAAGTTGTTGCACCTTACTTGTCCCATCAACTAGTTACTCCCGAAGCTTTTTCCCAAATCCAGGCAGTAGCAAGAATGCTTCCACCTTCATCAGAAGCTTTATTGGAGTGCCGTTTAGGTGCTAATTCATCTACTGTAGACTTTTCAGTTTACGTTACATCATGGAATGGCAGTCGTGAGATTTTAGCAGGGTTAAATCCCACTATGACTATGCCAGATATCATTCTTACTAATCCTGTATGGAGACGTATCCGAGATTTTTGTCTTCATTGGTATGAGCCAAACTCCCTATTGTCTAATATACATAGTATTTGGCTGGAATTTGATATTGATGGTCAACTACCAAAAGCGACAATACCTAGTTTTTTTCTATGTTTAGAACATTTAAATGAAAAAAAGAATAGTAATAAAAAGTATGAGAAGACGGAGCAAAAACAGATTATAGAAACTACTTTAAGTCTCTTATGTGGTAATTCTATTTCATCTCAAATTAAACAAAATATAGACATTTGTCTAGATTCCTTACCCATCGGTTCCCAAATTCTTTACATTGGAGCTATGCTTTCTAGACAATTGGAGGCAGTAAGAGTTAACGTTACAGGAATTTCTGAAGAAGAACTATTTGCCTACCTTACCAAAATTGGCTGGAAATATTCAGTCAGCGAGGTCAAAGAAATTATTCATATTTTATCTAGTTTATCGGATAAGATAGTTCTAAACTTTGATGTAGGAAATGTCATTTTTCCCAAGATAGGCATAGAATGCGAATTAATCAAAAGAGACCCTCGCATTGAACCTAGATGGCAATTATTTTTAGATTATTTGGTAGAAAAGGGTTTATGTACACCTGAAAAACGAGACGCATTTCTCAGTTGGGCTGGATACTCCCAGGAGAAAACTCATCCAGAATTATGGCCAAGTAACCTGAGTAAAGTTTCAAGTTTCTTGGGTGGCAGAGGGTTAAGTATATTTTTCAGAAGGTTGAACCATATAAAAATTGTTTACCAACCAGGTAGTTCTTTGGAGGCAAAAGGATATTTATCGTTCGGTCATGCTTGGATTAATTAGTTCCAAAAGAAAGTAAAGGGTGTTAATGTCCAGTCCACTCCAAGTTAAACGCATGAAGGAATTTGGCTGCTTCTCCCTTAGAGGATGTTTGAAAAGTCATAATTGATATATCAAATATTTTTTACCCCACCCTAACCCTCCCCGATGTATTGGGGAGGGAACTAGATTATGTCTAATTAAACAGATTTGATATGATTCATTCCCATAATAAAACAGAAGGTAATAGGCTGGGATAGGCAATTCGTAAGAGTTGATAACCAATACCAGTAGCGCCATGAAAAAAGCCAGGGTTGTAAACTTTTGGCGGTAAATCGGGGAAAAGAGTAAACGTACCTTGAGCTTGGGCTTGGGTGACTATGTGAGTAACTGCTTGATGAACCTCCTCTAAAAGGTCTGGTCGGTCTAGCTTGTGGGCTGCTAATAGCAAAGTTTCCATCCGACCTAAATTACCCCAGCAGAGATTGTCTACATCTGATAAAGCAAATTTTTGAGTGGTTTCTAAGGCAATAGCAATCTCCTGACGAATTTCTTTAGTATCCAAAACGGATAATCCTCTCAATCGCCCTAATCCAATTCCCGCAGCACCATTTGCCCAACTTATTCGGAAACAAGGTTCTTCAGATCTCAAGTCAGGCCAATTTTGAGCTTCAGTAGAGAAAACACTCTGTTCATAAGCGATCGCTTCATTTGCTGCATCAAGAAACCGGGAATCTTGCGTCACTGCATATAACCGCACAAGGGCATAGGCGATTCCTGCTGCGCCTTGGGAAAATCCAGTGAGTTGTTTGCCTGCTGAGTTTTTCCAAGCTCTAGGGCGTTTGTCAATGCTAGTTTGATGCTTAAGCAGATGCTCACCGCAGGCTAGAGCTAGTTCCAAGGAAGTTGATGATGGCAGTGCTAAAAGACCAAGGATTGTTCCTGCTGCACCTGCCATAATATCGAAGGATTGGTCGGCAGCAATCAGATCTGGAGTAATTAGGGCAGCAGCTTTCAGGGCATCTTGCAGCAGTGCTGGTTCTTGCAGGAGTTGGCTAATAATAGCTAGAGAGTAAGCGATTGAACTTAGCCCGGTAGCCCCGCTCATCCCCACTCGCCTTATCAATCTCGCTACATCTTCAAAGTTTGAATCTTGAAGAACTTTGCATAAAGGCTGTAAAATTCTTAGAGCTAGGTCATGCCACTCTGAGTCACCTGTAACTTTTGCCAAGGCTGCGAGGAATAGAGCGACACCACAACTACCGTCATATAAACTAACACCCAAGCCTTGAAACTGGAAACCTTGGGTGTTAGCTCTGTATTTCAAGCTCATCCAGCTAACGCTACCATCGGCGGCGCAAATAGCACGTTGGCGTAGATCTACAGCTATAGTAATTGCCTGTTGCACTAAAATTTCTTTTGTCAAAGGCATTGCTTGTTTTGCACGAGTGCTAACTACCGGAAAAGAAACCGGATTTGGTTCCCGAACAAACCGTGAGTAGAAAGAACCCCGGATGATTTCTATTTGTTGAGCTAAGTCGGCTTCACTTAAACTTCTAAGCCGCAAAAGCACACTTGTGAAGCTTGGTTGTTCAAACAGTTCTGGGATGACTACACCTGTTGGTAGCTCAAGGCGATCGCTTGAGGATAAAGCAGTAAAGATGGGGATGTCTAATTGTTCCATAGCTTGTAATTCAGCCGCCAGTATCGACCAGAAGACAGGCTTTTCTTCCTGGGTTACAAATGCTCGACTCAAAACATCAAGGGCGATACTGCGATCGATACCAAATCTTAACAAATTTGGAGCATAAGAGTTTTGCAGAATGAGATGATAAATTCTGGTGGCGCGAAACACATACCGGACTTTTTGATGTGCCAGAATCATCAACGGACTCGTTGGGGCTAACAGAACTGCTTGATGGGAAAACAGGAAGCGGTACATCTGCTCAAATCCTGCTACCAAATCTTCTAAATAATCATCTGGCGAAAGGGGAATCCCATTGAGTTTAGGCACATTGGCTTGCTTGAGGACAATTGTTTCATAACCCACATTCATCGCATCCGTGTTGATGTTTTGTACACGAGGAGCCAACACCTTCTGATCCTCAATTCCTCCCAAGCCACTGATATCGACTGTTAACCCATCGTGTTGGGATATGCCCCAATTGGGTAGAATCGAAGTGCGCAATACTGATTCCCCTAGCTGCTTTTCTACCAACATTGCTGCATTATACTCGCTTGAACCCATGCTTTTATTTTGATGATGCAATAGGGTTTCTAGATCCACTAATACTGGCTGTTCTCCATTGGCAATTAAGTTTTCACAGTGGCAGTCTGTCCCTTCTAAGGTGTGGATCAGGCACAGCAGCATTCCTGAGCGTTGGTAGAAGCGTCGAGCCGCGCTTTCATCTTCACAAGGCGGCGATTCCACATATTCCACCCAGCCGTAGGTAGAACGGTTCAGGACTTGGATAACTTTGAAGGGTAGGAGGGTAGTGTGGCTGTTGCACCACTCCAGAAAATCATAATAGACGACATCTAAGCTAAGATCTTTGGGTTTATAAACTAATTGCATTCCCGTGTCAAAAGTGAGGGCGATCGCAGATCTTCCCCGATTGTGGGGATCTGACAAGCCCGGTTTAACCGCCACAACTTCCTTTAACGCTGTTTCTCCCCCGAAGCATTGCTCAATATCAGACCAGTCTGTTGCCAAAGAGTTGAGGAATTCGGCGGTAGCTTCTACCCAGAAATCAATTGCAGTGGCTACTAGTCGTCCCAAGACACTATATTCCTGAAATAACGACAGTAAGCCATCTTGAAACAATTTATCAATAAACGTATGGTACTTTTCCTGACTGTTACGACCACCTGTGCCAAGTAGCAAAAAGTCGCACATGGCGTTCCCCGATGAGCGAAACGCTGAAAATTCCTCCATTAGAGTCCAAGAGCACAAACCGCTCAGTTGTAACACAAGTTGGTGCTCTAATGCTGCCATTGCACTGTCTGTCAGTAATTTTAAGCGATCGCCTACTTGTGCCAAAAGTTGCTGTGCCGCTACTTGCAAGCAGGGAACATAGATTGGCTCAAAGGGAACCGGGTTTTCTGGGTTAAAGTAACGGTAAGAGTACCAATGCTTGTTTGCAAGGTTTTGTGCAGTCTGGATCGCCTGTCCCAGAGTAGTCGCCCATGGGGGTAGAGGTTGTTGCTCATCAGAGTGAGCATTAACCAGGAGAGGGCGAATAGTGTCAATGTCTAATCCTTGCCAAGCTAAACGCCTCTGGAATTTGGCTAATTTGCCCTGAGCTACAACCATCCCCCAGCGCTCTAAACGTTCTGAAATCTGTGTTTCATCTTTGTCAGTGACATGAGGAATAAAAGAATTATTTAAACGTTCTGCTAGAGTAGTGGCTTTAGCAACAATTGATGTCAAATCTGATGTCAGATCTAAGGTGTAATTATATGGTGACATAGGCGATTGTTTACACGATACTGCTAAATGCAAATGCAAGTTTACAAAGGCAAATTGACTAGTTTTTTCATCTTCTAATACCAAATCCGCGCCCTGACTTTTCACGGGAAGTCTTCAAACTACGAAACAGCGTTGCTTTTTCCACAGTGTTATTCTCAATAGTTCTTGATTAATGAAAATAACTGACGGAAAAATAAGGGCTATGGAAACCCTCAAAATGACATGAATCCACATACCGTGAAAAGTTAGCTCCGTGCTTGAAAACAACCTATTTTAAACAACCTATTTTGTAGAGACGCACCGAAAGTACGTCTCTAAATAGGATGTTGTTTTTAAAGAGGGTTCTACAAATAGAATTTAGTCTAATTATAACGTTGTGCTTAATGTATTATTAGTTTTACAAACCTAACTATTAACTGAGTGAGCAAATCCTGAATAAAACTTAGTTCTTCCGATCTTTTTTCCGATTTCTTCTTAAAAAAGACCTGAACAAACCTTATTTTTATGGATTGATTTTTTAAATAGTTTCTAATACATTTAAAGTAACAAAGTTAAGGAGATTTCTGTTATGAACACAGAAGCTGTTAATCAATTCTTGCTAAAAATCACTGAAGATCCGCAACTTCAAGAGAAGTTTGCTAAAGCCCTGGGGACAGGAAACGACCTACAAGCTGCTACCGATTTTGCTGTCAAACATGGTTATCAATTTACTCCCGATGAACTT
>NZ_BAACAP010000053.1:0-8014 GCF_045865695.1 Scytonema hankhaensis NUACC26 | reverse complement strand
CCATGGCGTTCAACCTCAACGGTTTCAACTTCAACCAGTCGGTACTTGACTCACAAGGTCGTGCGATCGGTACTTGGGCAGACATCCTCAACCGCGCTAACCTCGGTATGGAAGTAATGCACGAGCGCAACGCTCACAACTTCCCTCTCGACTTGGCTTCTGCTGAAGTAGCTCCTGTCGCCATCAGCGCTCCTGCTATCAACGGTTAATCATAGCAGTACGCGACTAAAAAGCATCAATAACTAAATACAAGGCGCTCTCCTATTTGGAGGGCGCTTTGTGCGTTTGTCCTTAACGTTCTTATTAGGAATAGGTGCGGTCTTAAATGCACATCAGGTGAGATAATATTTGTATATAACAATCAAATTTTTCTTTTTCATTTCATCACCTATATGGTTTTCATGCATTGGTTAGTCTTGATGACTCTTTCTACAGGATTAATTACATTAGTGTTTCAGTTGATTTTATCTCTCAAGCAACTGGTTCAAAGACAGTAACCTATAGACCACCATGATGGAAAGCGTGCGTTTGATACAAGAATTAGCGTTGAGTGTACTCCCTTGTGTGTATGGTTTCTGCTGAGTGCCAAGGTCAAGGACACCCACTCATCAAAAAACCCGCACGTGGCGGGTAAGAACCAAAGGGTATAAAACATAGACAAACTGTTAAATATTCTTAATGCTTACCTCCATCTTAAAAATAGGGAATGGGGAGTAGGGAGTGGGGAGTGGTCAGGTGGTCAGGTGTCACTGGTCACTGTTCACTGTTCACTGTTCAGTTCAAACTGTTGCCAGTTGACGATTGGTACGAGAAATGGTATTGGCTGCGGTAACGGCAGTGGACTTGGTAACTTGCTTCTTCTTGATAATGTCGAGAACAGCTTCGAGAGAGGACTCAATAGAACCTTGCAGCCATGCGGGGAATCTAGAGCAATGTTCGCCAGCAAAGAATAGGGTGTTTTGGGGTCTTTGTGCTGCCAAGTAGTTAGATTCGCTGTCATCCCAATGAATGGTGCATCCGCCTGCACTCCACTTATACTCACCCCAAGCAATGGATGCTTTGTCTACGATCGCACCAGTCTCATTCAGTTCGGGGTGAATCTTGCCGACTGTGTTCTGCACGTAGTCAAAACGCTCAAGCTCAGACATTTTGCCCATGCGTAAGGCATCGTCACCGATAGTATAGCTTGCTAACATGACACTTCCACGCTCTGGATTGAACTTGACAGAGGGGTAGTAGGTTTGACGTACACCTTCACCACTGAAAGAAGCACCACCTTTGATACCTTCTTTTGCCCAGAAAGCTTCCTTGGTATGAAAGGCAACTTTTGTACCGGGACAGTAAACGGTGTTGTGGATGGAGTCTAACTTTTGCGAGTCGAAACCGCTCAACTCCATTTTACGGAGTACGCTGAAGGGAATGGTGCATAATACGTAGTCGCAGTTTTTGGTGTGCAATTGACCGTTTTGTTTCCAAGTAATTTGGGTATAATCTTTTTCTACACGTAAGGCGACAACTTCAGCATTGCACTTGATGTCCGCTTTGATTGAAGTTGCCAAGCGTTGGATTAATTGATCCATTCCACCTTTAAGTTGTAACAAGTCATGGCTGGTTTCGGTCATGATGTCACCAAGGAAGATATCCAATCCTTGAGAACACTTAGCGCGGAAGCTGGGGTTTTGAGTTAAGAAGGAGTGCAAATCGATGGTTTCGCCATCTTCGCTGAAGTAAGGATTTAAATCCAAGCGCTCTAATTCATCCATTAAGTGAGATTGCAAGTCGCGCTCAAAATCAGAACGAAGATTACCAGGTGCGATCGTATTAATAATAGTTTTAAGCCAAGCCGCAAAATTGCGAGTTTGTTCGCTGTAGCGTGTATCAGTTAATAAACCACCTTCTGAAAGTTGCAGCGTGCGAGGTGCGTCTTTCATCTTCAGCACTTGACCGTTGATGTTCATTTTGGCATTGCTTTCCTCGAACACGGTCATAAACTTACACAGCTTGTCAGCTAATCCCATTTCTTGAACGTAATGTAGTGTCAGTTCGTGGTCGCTGGGAATACGCATTGCGCCAAGTTCTGCATAAGGTGCATCGGGTTCGTTACCGAAGCGATGTGTCCATACCCGTCCACCGATGCGGGGGCTACCTTCTAATATCTCAACCGTGTGACCCAATTGTTCGAGTTCGTAAGCAGCTACCAAACCTGCAATTCCTGCTCCTAAGATTGTAATGTGCTTCTTTTCTGAAGTGTTGTTGATGAATTGGAATTGTTCTTTAATCATGTTAGCGTCCATTGTTTTATCCCCTTTTGGTCAGTTGTTTCGTCGTTTGTCTCATGATTTAGGATTCAACTTACCAGAGGCGATTCCGTAATTTTTGAATTTATAAGTATAAATTAAATACTATTAATGACGGTTACTTACGGAAACTGACTTTTTCTGACGGCTGGGTTTTTGGTAGCAATGGAGGTGTAGCGAGCGAGAGTCCAACTCTCCTGGGTGCGATGGCGAATTACTTAGAGCCGGAATTGGTATTGAGTCCAGCCGGAATTGGTCAACATTCCAACCGGAATTAGGCAATATGTCTAGCCGGAATTGGTATTGAGTCCAGCCGGAATTAGGCAACATATCTAGCCGGAATTGGTCAACATTCCAACCGGAATTATCAGTTTTCCAGCCGGAATTAATGATTTTTCCAGCCGGAATTAATGATTTTTCCAGCCGGAATTATCAGTTTTCCAGCCGGAATTATCAGTTTTCCAGCCGGAATTATCAGTTTTCCAGCCGGAATTGGTATTGAGTCCACCCCCAGCCGGAATAATTTGTGTTAAAAATTGAGAAAAATGCACTTATAACAAAATTGTCAAAAAAATTTTAGTTTCTTTCCTCGATTCCGGACGTGGAATTGTACAATCTGGCTATTTACGACAAGGGGGAAAAGCGGACAAAGCTCAAGACAAACAGCCAGAATTACTTAGGCTGTCCAACCGGATGAAAGCGGCTTTAAAGGATTGTAGCTATTTTAAGTAGAAAACTTGCGAATCAAAAATTTAAGTATCTTGGTTAGCTTCTAATTCATCTAATGCTTTTTGGATTGCATTCCTAACAAAATCTGGATAGCTATTTATCGACTTCAGCTTATCCATCATTGATTGAGTAATTCTAACAGTGAGCTTAGCTGTTAATGGCTCCTGTCTGTTGGTAGTTAGTTTGTAAGGTTCTAAACTTTCTGGATTGCCCTTAGGATTAGGCATTGTGTAGAAATATAAATATGGGGTGAAACGTATGTCGTCATACGTTTGAATTCTTATGGTAGGTATTTAGCCTAGGAAACCAGATACCTACCAATGCCCAATTAGTGGAACTAAAGGACAAACATATTATATGAGATTTGAATGCCCAGATGACCTGGTAGAACACTATCAGGATAATGCCAACCATTGTTTCCAACTTGCACTAAAGTGTGCTCACAATCGGGTAATGTTCCGTGAGTACATGGCACGTTATGAAACTTGGAAGCTAGCAGCTAAAGCAGCAATTGAGTTAAGTGACTATCAGGCTACAAGGTATCGTATGCCAGTGAGAGAGAACTAACAGCAGTAAAAATTAAAAGCATAATGCCACTAGAGTAGCAAGCTTTAGTGGTTTATTTTTTATTGGATAACTTGACTGGTATGAGCAACTAACGATTTTACGTCGTTTCAGAGGTCGAGCGCGAAGAATAGACATACCCTAAAAAAGACCCCTACTTTTACGGCATCAAAATTTAGATGGATATATGGTTTGTGATATTACTATATTGCTGAAGTTATTGGATAAATTTGTCTGATAACTTGAGAGAACACAGAACACTGCTAGTCAGTCAAGTAAAAATACTTTAGTAAATCAGTTTAGAAATTTACTAGACAGAAAACCTAACTCAAAACTCCCAAAATGACCCTCAAAACGCTTGATTAGTGCTTGACTAATGGAAAATTACTAGAAAAACTAGATTGATTAGCTGAAAGTGTTGATTTTACGTTATTAGTTGATCTTTTAGTCAAGAACAAGGGGCAAAAGTAGCTTCGCTGCTATCAGCCGCCATGCAACGGCTGAAAACGCTGCCCAGAGAGAGTTTTAGAAAAATTTTTCAACTTTTCCCCCGTTTAGGAATCGGGACAGCAACTTTTGGATGAAAAAAAAATCGCTGTGAGCGAACTTAGTTCGCAAAGCTATGCTATAGTAGTTCTAGTCGGGTAAAGGAGAATATTTGCCAACTACTAGATCACTTTTGTGGTCTGAGGAAGATGGGAAACCACCTTCTACTGTGCTTCCTAGCAATTTGTTTAGAAGTAACGTACTGATTAGAAATGTTACCAAACCTTCGCACCCAATGCGAAAGCTCAAGCGCGGCGAAGCTAAAACAACAACTACTACAGTATAAACAACTAAAAGAACAGCTAGACCACTAGGCACACAAGCGCAGCCACGGCAATCTGCTGCGCTCTGTATAGGGAGAGTTTAAACTGCCGTCTCCGGTTTGATTGAGGCAACACTCATTCGCAGTATGTGGATGGGTGCAATTAAACCATATATTCAAGGAGTTCATATGAACAACCAAGATACCGACAAACGGCAGGAGCAGTCAAAAAAGCGTAAGTATAAGCAGTTCCTAAAATGGCTCTGTAAACCACAAACGCTACGTCTGCTATTTCAAATTGCTCCGGTCATTTATCAAATGATGAAGTGGCTGATCGAGCTATTGCAGATATAGACTGCTAAACTCTTCTATACAAACCAATCTCAACCTTCTCAATAAGGAGGTTAAATATGCTTAATACTGCTCTAAAAATGATAAGGGTATTCCATGATTTAACACAAAAAGAATTGGCAGAAAAGCTGGGCATATCTAAGTCGTATCTTTCAGAAATTGAATCCGGAAAAAAAACTCCCACACTTGAGTTACTTCACCAGTACTCAGAGGCTTTCGATATACCTGTATCTTCGATCATGTTTTTCTCCGAAAGCTTGAATAAAGATGTGAAGACGGAAAAGCTAAGAACATTCGTCTCCTCTAAAATTCTTGCACTCCTCAATTTCATTGCTGAAAGGTCTGGGCGTTCTTATGCAGAAGAATAGGTATAAACAATACCCGCTAAATCAATCACCGTTCTACTGCCTGAGATCTCAACAAAAACTTGCCAAGCTACTATGTATATCTCGAACGAAGCTTAACGAGCTTACCCGTTTAGATGATTTGTACAGAGAAAAGGAATTATTTAATCACAAAAAGAAAAAAACCTTTCCTGTACAAGTCCCAAATGGGATACTAATGAGGATTCTTAGGCGAATTAAAGAAATTTTAAGCCAAGTTGCAATACCGAGTTTTATACATTCTCCTGCACTGGGACGTTCATACATAACTAATGCAAAAGCGCACGTAAATAGTTATGAAGTAAGGAGTCTTGACATCAAACAATACTTTCCTTCTTCACAATCGTGGCGTGTTTACTCGTTCTTTCATGTGGTGATGCGATGCTCTCCAGATGTTGCTGGTATATTAACAAAACTGTCTACCGTTAACGGACACCTGCCGACGGGAAGCCCATTGAGTCCTGTCCTTTCCTACTTTGCTCACATAGATATGTGGGAAACAATAAATGAACAAGTAGAAGGTGCAGGATGCACTCTAACTGTGTATATGGATGATGTCACAATTTCTGGTTCCTCTGTACCGGGTAAGTTAATTTGGCAAATTAAGAAGGAATTTCGTCGGTGTGGACTCCGTGATAACAAAGAGAAAGAAAAGCACTATGTGGGTAATAAGCCCCGTGAAATAACGGGAGTCATTGTAAAGGACGGTAAATTAAATGTACCTAATAGACAGCGCCAGAAAATGCATGAATGCCGCCAAGCAATCAAGCAAGAAACCGAGAACGCGGAAAAAGAACATTTGGTGCAGTCGTTAAAAGGTCTAGAATCACAAGCACAACAGATTCAAAAAGCAAATAAAGGTATGTAGATATTAGATAACTTCATATGACTAAAACACAATTCTTACCAGAAGCGGCATTATATTATCGTAGCCGTGATGGCAATCTTCATCCTCTGAATGGAAACGAAAAACATTTACCTGTTTTAATTAGAGAATGCTTTGCTGGCGAACCTTGCTATGTTCCTCAAGATACAATCGCAAGCAAGCAGAATGTTTTCTATAGCGTTAGTAGCATTGTTAAACGGACACAAGACGACAGAACTATAGAGGCTCTTCGCAAATGGGAAGAGAGAGTGGGCTTGAAAGAGGCGAAGCGTATTCGGGATGAAGCAATTAGAACCGGAATTGCTGTTCATTCCTATCTTCACTCATACCTAAAACATGGAGAAATAAAGACACTTAAAAACTCTTATAAAAGCTACGTTGAGGCTCTCGATACTTTGCTACCGAATTTCGGTGACTGTCTTTTCTCCGAACAGTATATTGTCAGCTTCAAGTATCAGTACTTCGGAAAATTCGATCAGCTAGGTTTGTATCACGAAAGCTTGACTCTTAGTGACTTAAAAACATCTCTAAAGCCTAAGCTTTCTTTGAATTGGGTTAAAGACAAAGTTATTCAGTTGGCTGCCTATTACATTCCAATTGAAGCACTATATGCTGTCGAACAAGCCGCTTTAATTTATTTGATCGGCGATGGCTCCTATAATGAATTTCTTTTTACTCCACAGGAAATGGAGCTTTATAAGGATTTGTGGCTTGAGCGGCTGAACGAATTTAGTGAGGTAGATAAGCTAGCTGCTTAGTAGTTCAATAGGGGGTAAAAGTAGCGCTCGTGACATGATCCGCTACGTAACGTCTCTTAGCCTTGCTACGAAAGAGTTACAAAAATCAAATTGCTCTCTGACCCAAAAATCACCGAAAAACCAGATTTTTGCTGTCCCAATTGAAGCTTAAGCTATTTGGTACAGCATTCAGTAACCTAGCCATGCGGCTTTGGGGCTGTAAAATTCAGCTTTGGTTTAAATGGTACAGCTTTGAGTGTGTACTCAGTTAGTCAAAATCTCATTTTTAGGGTAAAAGTTGAAAATTTTTTCTAAAACTCCCTCTGGGCAGCGTTTTCAGCCGTTGCATGGCGGCTGATAGCAGCGAAGCTACTTTTGCCCCTTTTTGGTCTAAAGGTGAACCCCTCCTACTAACACATGAGGCGATTTTTGAGGTTTTATTCAAATTGCCAGAATTTTTTTATTTCTTTTTTAGAAGCTATATCTTCTAGAGGGAAGTTTCTCAGTTGCTTGGGCTGTTGTCTCAAATGTTGGTTTTCTTTTTCCAACTGCTGAATCCGTTGTTGCAACAATTCCCGCTCTTTCACCAAACGTTTGGCAGTTTCCTCCATTTCGCTTTTCTTCTTCACTCCTCTATTAGTCTCAAACCGATTGAGAGTCCTCAAGCGACAACCGTGACGCACAACGGTGGACAGTTGTAAGTCGTATTTTTTTTCTCCTATAGGAATTTTTGAAAAATTATCGCTCTCTTCAGTTTAGTTGGTCAAGTTTTACACTGTAGACTCTGCGTTGTCTACCATACTGCTGCACGAATGTACACTGGATTTTCTGCCCAAGTCCACTTAATAGTATGGTGGACAGTACCTAATAGTATGGTGGACATCAAGTGACAACCGTGATGCATGACGGTGGACGACTTTACCTTAGTTGTATTTTTTTTGTAATTTTCTTATAGGAATTTTTGAAAAATTATCGCTTTTTTCAGTTTGGTTGGTCAAGTTGTACACTGTGGACTGTGCGTTGTCTACCATACGGCAGCACGTCTGTATACTGGGTTTTCTGTCCAAGTCCACTTAACAGTATGGTGGACAGCACTCGCTCGTATGGTGGACAGTACCTGACAGTATGGTGGACAGTACCTAATAGTATGGTGGACATCAAGCGACAACCGTGACCCACGAAGGTGGACGACTTTACCTTAGTTGTATTTTTTTTGTAATTTTCTTATAGGAATTTTTGAAAAATTATCGCTTTTTTCA
>NZ_BAACAP010000052.1:0-7888 GCF_045865695.1 Scytonema hankhaensis NUACC26 | reverse complement strand
GACTTTAACTTAATACGACGTTCTCAAAAAAGCTCCTAAATTTTGTTGTTGTTGACTTTTTCTTTGTATTACTTTATTTGAATCCCACAAAGTCGAACTTCCTTTTATCTATCAGTTAGAACATAGAGAAGACGTTTTAGAATATTACGACCAACCACCTCCTTTTAAAATTCAATATACTTCAGCATCGGGACGGAATTTAGGTGTAATAATTACTCCAGATTTTTTTGTAATTAGGTCTACTAGTGCAGGTTGGGTGGAGTGTAAAACAGAACAAGAATTAGAAAAATTAGCACAAAAAAGCCCTCATCGCTATCAACGTGATACTAATAATAAATGGCAATCGCCACCAGGATTAGAATATGCCCAACAGTTCGGGTTTGACTTCCTGCTATGGTCTAGCGCCAAAATCAATTGGACATTACAACGAAATCTAGAATTTTTAGAGGATTACTATAAAAGTGATTTGTCAATAAAACTCGACGAACACTATAATATAGTTATGTCATTAGTAGATGCACACCCAGGAATTTCTGTAGCCAAGTTATTAGA
Source organism: Scytonema hankhaensis NUACC26 (assembly GCF_045865695.1). Taxonomy (NCBI): domain Bacteria; kingdom Bacillati; phylum Cyanobacteriota; class Cyanophyceae; order Nostocales; family Scytonemataceae; genus Scytonema; species Scytonema hankhaensis. The sequence goes on along the minus strand of NZ_BAACAP010000052.1, from coordinate 7,336 downwards.
TTACAAAGGAGTAAATGCTGACACTATATATAGTCTAATAGCCACAGAAAAAATCTATGTAGAGCTAACTGCACACCTTTTAGTAGAAGCCGATAAATGTCAGGTATTTAAATCTCGTGTGGTAGAGAATGCGTTGAAGGCGATTATTTGCACAGAAAATGTAGACCAAATGATTACGCCTATTGTTGATCTAATTCCTGGTACGTCAGTAGTTTATGATGGCGTGAATTTAAATATTATTTTAGTTGGTCAGGATTATCTGTTACTGAGTGCCAAAGAATTTGAGACAATCGAATTGAAGATATCTGAATTTTTTGCTTTGGTGAATTCTGGAAAAATTCAGATAAATCCCTTAAAAAATCACTTGCTCATGTATGAACAAGCGATGGAAATATTGAAGCGGGCTTCCACAGAAGATTTAATTAATGCTAATCGTCGTTTCAATCTATTAAAACCTTATTTAGATGGAGAAGCAGTAGGGAGTATATCAAAAGAAAGGTCTTTAAGACGTTGGCTTTATAATTATCGACAAGCACAACAAAAGTACGGCTATGGTTATCTTGGATTAATATCCTTAAATAACCGTAAAGGCAATCATAACCGAAAGTTACTTCCACAAGTCTTAGAAATTTTAGAAAAATTTATTACGGAAGAATATGAAAGTAAAAAGCAAAAAACTAAACAATCTGTTTATGCTTCATTTATTCACACTTGTTCAAAATCAGGAATTGCCGATGACCAAATTCCTAGTTATAAAACCTTTATAAACGAAATTAAAAAACGCCCAAAACATTCTCAAGTAGAAAAACGTTCAGGTAATCGTGCAGCCTATGAAATGTCAGAATTTTACTGGGAATTGGAATTATCCACGCCCCGACATGGTGATTTCCCATTTCATATAGCTCATTTTGACCATACAGAATTAGATATTGAACTGAGGTGTTCTAAAACAGGAAAAGTTTTAGGAAGACCTTGGCTAACTTTATTAGTAGATGCATTTACGAGAAGAATTTTAGCAATTTATGTAAGTTATGACCCTCCATCTTACCGAAGTTGCATGATGGCATTAAGAATTTGCGTTCAACGCTATTCAAGATTACCACAAATAATTGTTACTGATAATGGGAAGGAATTCTATAGTACTTACTTTGAAACATTATTAGCAATATTTGAATGTACTCTGAAAAGACGTCCACCTGCTCAACCTCGATTCAGTAGTGTTTGTGAACGATTATTTGGAACAACAAATACACAGTTTTTATATAATTTAGCAGGAAACACCCAAATTACTAAAAAAGTCAGATTAATGACAAAATCTGTCAATCCTAAAAATCTGTCTGTTTGGACTTTAGGATTGCTATATATGTATCTAACAGAATGGGCTTACTCTATTTATGACACAACCGAGCATCCTGCATTGCAAGGGCAAAGCCCTCAAGAAGTTTTTACAACAGGAATTAATCAGTTTGGTAGTCGTAACGGTCGTCTAATTCCTTATGATGAGAATTTTCGGATTCTAACTTTGCCAACAACAAAAAAAGGGAAAGCTTTAGTTCAACCAGGGAAAGGAATAAAAATATATAACAAATATTATTGGCATCAAATATTTCGTGACCCACAAGTAGAAAAAACTTTAGTTAATGTTAGATACGACCCATTTAATGCTGGAGTTGCCTATGCTTATATTCAAGGACTTTGGGTAGAATGCATTAGCGAATATTATCCTCTATTTAGAGGGCATTCCGAAAAAGAAATACAATTAGCTACTGCCGAATTGAAGAAACAGATGCAAAATCATGCAAGTTCTTATAAAGTTCGTTGTAAACAATTAGCTGAATTTATAGCTAGTACTGAAGCAGAAGAAGCTCTACTTACACAACGTTTAAAAGATTCACAAACACGTGAGGTCTTCCAAGTAATGGATGGTGGTTTACCAAACCTTAACCCTTACGGTAATTTGGAAGATATTGAATTATCTAATTTAGAAATCAAACAAAATGACCATCCAGAAAGACAAGAAAAAGAAACTATTAACCAAGAGAAATTGCAAATATTTAATAAATATTAGTTCCAGAAGATATGGAAAACAATCAAGACTTTCCCTCTCAATATCATACAGCTTCAGCATCAGAAAAAATAGCTGATTATACATCCTATACAATGGCACATCCCTATTTGGATAAAGCCTTTGAAACTCTCAAGCCAATTATAACTGATTGTGGAGATTCGCGGATTCTTTTTATTGTTGGACCAACAGGAGTAGGTAAAACAAAACTACGCCTCTTAATTGAAAAATGGATAATCGAGTCATCTTTACCTTTATTAGAAGTTAACAAAGGTTGTATTCCTGTTGCTAGTATTGAAGCCCGTTTATTCTCAGGAGGGCTATTCAATTTTAAAGACCATCTCAAACGTTGTTTATATGCACTAGCAGAATCACCAGAACTGATTCAAAATAAGATAAATTATGGAACTTCGAGTGTTTATCATAATTCTGATGGTCAATTGATAATTAAACCGTCTAGTTTGGAAACTGAACTAGGATGGGCACTAGAGCAAGTTTTAAAATATAGAAAGCCCAAAATTTTTTTGATTGATGAAGCGCATCATTTATTAGCTGTAGCTAGTGGGCGAAAACTTACAGATGTCCCTGAGGCCATTAAATCATTAGCAAATATTACTCAAGTTTTACATGGATTAATTGGAACTTATGATTTGCTAACCCTTCATGATATAGGAGACCAATTAAGCCGCCGCAGTATTTATGTTCATTTACCTCGTTATAATGCCGAATTTCAAGAAGATAGAGAAATTTGGCACTCAGTTATTTGGAATTTTCAGTGTCAAATACCAACAAGAGAACCTCCCGATTTTTTATCGCATTGGGAGTATTTGTATTCCCGCAGTTTAGGATGTGTTGGTATCCTCAAAAATTGGTCAAGGAATGCCCTGGTTGAAGCCCTAAATGAAAATGCTTCTACTGTTACGCTCAAACATTTAGAGAACAGGGCTTTATCTGTAGGTCAATGTCGCAATATTCTCAAATCTATTAAGCAAGGAGAAGCTAGATATGCAGAAATTGAAGGAAAAATAGAAGAGCTATATCAAGACTTAGGTTTACGTCGTCCACCTCTATCCAAACAAAGTTCTCTCTTACAATCTCAATCTGAAATAAAATCTCAAGATATTGAACCGAAAAAACGAAAAAAATCAGTTGGAGTTCGTAAGCCTACACGAGATTCTATAGGTCGAGAAAATGCAGTTTGACAAACTTACCTTATATCCCTGTTATGATTTGCATACTCCAGCTATCACAGAACGGAGTGTTTTATATTTTTTAGAGCCTATTAATATGGGAACTCTTGAATGTGAAAGTTTAATTAGTTATCTCATTCGTTTAGCTGAGGCTCATTGTGTTACTCCAGATAAATTAATTAAGCATAAAATCTACCCATTTTTTTGGGGTCATGATGATTTATCCACTTCTGATAAGGGAATTATTGGTAGAACTTTTACAAATCGTTCTTATATCAAGTTACTCAATTTTAGCGGTTGGTATACATCTAAATTAGTTGAATCTCTAGAACATCTCACTTTACGTAGGGATTTAACTTGTCTAACTATGATGCATTGGCACGAGTTAATAACTTGTGTTTATTTACTTCGCGACTGCAAAGCTTGGTGTCCGAGTTGCTACAGCTATTGGCATCAAAATAAACTCCCTATATACGAGCCATTACTCTGGTCTTTTGAACCAGTTGCAGTCTGCTCTCACCATCATTATCCTCTGATTACACAATGTCCTTATTGCAATCATAGATTACCTATCATAGCTCCTAATTCACGTCTTGGGTATTGTAGTCATTGTGGAGAATGGTTAGGAAATTTAGAAAAATATTACAAAAAATCGCATGATTTATATCACTCAGAACTAGCACTACAATCAGAATTAATAAAAATTCTTGGTTTATTAATCGCTTTGAATACTCAAGCTTCGCAAAATGAGAGCATCAGATTTTATAGACAAATTATTACATATTTTCAATTGAAAGAATTAGAAAATATAGAGTTATCAAACTCTCAGATATCTCAAAAGCGAATACATAAGTCTATGAGTTCTATAAAACATACTATTGAAGATTTTTGGAAACTATCATCTAGAGTAGCTTTGGAAAATTGTTCAAAAAACTAGAGATAGACAAGATTATAAATGGATTTATTTTTTCATTTTTAAAATGTTTTTCTTAGAACCATAATTTGTCCAATAGGTAATTGGAAGCATAAGCTGTCCTTTCCTGCCAAGTTATCATTCCAGTGACATAGAGTCAAACGTACTACATGAGGAACACCATGAATGTCGTTGTACCCATAATATTGCCGCGATTGGAACCATAATATTGCCGCGACTGTAGCTTAAAGGATAAGATTGTGATTTAAAGGAATTCTTTGCCGCTTTTAAAGCATAAGCTTGCCGAACTCTTGTAATTACAAGCTTTTTTTGTTGAAACTGCAAATTCTAACGGGTTAACAGGCGATCGCACCTACAGAAGAATGAGCATTCCAACAGACAATCCGGCAAACTTATCCTTAAAAAACGGCAATCTTTTGCTTTAAACCACACAATTGGAAGCATAAGCACGTAAAAACGGCAATATTATCCTTCCACTGACAATGAATAAGCCCAAGTTTTTTGTTACCCCTGGTGACAGCTTCGCTAGATCAAGCCCTATTTAAAGCTTTTTGGGTTGTTTTATAAGCATGAGCCTGTCGCCCTAATTTCAATTCAGATAAAATGCGATCGCGTAGCGCCTCATAATCTACAACATCATGCACTTTGGTAATGGCTGACCGTTCCTTAAGTTCAGAGTTACGTGAAATGAGATTCTGTACTTGGGCTTTAAGCGTCTCTATCTCCTGTTCATACCGCGTAATACTCGGTAATAGCTCTGAAGATTTCCATGTATTACACGGCTGAGGAGCATCGCCCTCCCATGTATTACACGGAAGGAGCTTTCTTCTAACTATTTCCTCCAGGTAGTCGGCTCTAGTTAATCCCAAACATTCAGAGGCAATACCTAATTCCTTCCATGTATCATCTGTTAACCGGACAGAACGAACTTCACGGTAGTCCGAGTTTTTAATGGCAAACTTACCTTGAATATCCCTTTTCATTGAACTTTTAACCATGTAATACACGGAAGAATTTACTAAAATTTGTCAACGCCGTCAACCGTGTATTACATGGTAAGGTTTGATTTAAAAGGTACGTTTCTCTGTTGTTTTAAGTGGCGGCTAGTGCTGCAAAGCGTGATATTCTGGTCGCAGCATGAGGTATTCCATCTAACCAAGACACTGTACGAACAACATTAATTGCAACAGCAGTGATAATGCGCTGTAATCGAACTTTTGGTAAGTTTCGGTAACGTGCTTTTCGTAAACCAAAAGCGTTTATTCCTTGTGATAAAGTTCCTTCGACACCAGCACGAGTGTTATAGCGCTCTTTCCATTCATCAGTATCTTGAGCCGAGCGAATAGTTTGAATAATTTGGTGTTCTTCTTCTGGACGTAATCTTAATTTTCTTGGCTCACTCTCGCTTTTTGATTTAATACACAAATGCCTAAAATCACAACGGCGGCAGACTTTGGAGGGAAACTTCACGTTAATTCCTGAATTGCCCCAATTATCTATTGCAGGAGTCCAAGTCGTACTTTTTTGACCTTGAGGGCACGTAACTGTTTTTGCCTCCCAATCAACTGTAAATTTACTGATGTCATACCCACCTGGCGTTTTTGCTTGCCAACTGACGTTTGGACGAACTGGACCAATAAGTTCTATATCAAAATCGATTTGACTTTTTATCAGTAGTTCGCTGTCCACGTAACCTGCATTCCATTGGGTTCAGATGGTGATAAGGCTTTCGATTCAAGGGATAGATGAATTAGTTCTGTTTGGTCTACATCAGATAATTGGGCTTGAGTCGTCTCAACATTTGTAATCAAATGAACATCATTAGCATCACAAGTTTCAGTGATATGTACCTTGTAACCAGTCCAGGTTGTGCTGCGTTTATTGGCATAACGACCATCAGTATCGTAAGGAGAGTCAAAACGATCGCCTGCTTTTGGTAAGTCTGCTGCGTTGCGCCAACGTAATTTACCAGCTGTATCTTCAGGTACGTCTGTGTAGTCTATATAATATTGATGTAGCCAAGTTCGCCGGAGAACTTCAATTGCTGGAATTTGCCGCAGCCATTGGGGTGTTGTTGACGATTCGTAGATAGATGCTAATAGCTGCATACCATCATTACCAATAGTTTCAGCTAACGAGTACCGAGCCGCAAGACATGCACGGTAAGCGGTACTCATCTACGGCACGTCCGTAACGTTCAAACCACTCTTGTGGAACCCAACCACGTAACCAATCTGGTGCGACAGTGGCGATCGCGTTTAATGCAGCACGTAAGGTTTCGGCTACGTTTTCAAGGCGATTCAAATTCCGAACTGCCGCCAGCACATGAGTTGAATCAGTGCGCTGTTTTCCTTTGTCTTTTATAATACCTTTTTCTTGAAACTGCTTTAATAAAATATCCAGTAATTTTTGTTCAACACCCCCCGCTATTAGTCGCCCTCTAAATTCGCGCTTGTACGCTAAAATCAAAGCCTGGGTCGGTTAGTTCTAGAGAAAGTGCGTACTTCCAATCAATTCGACCGCGCACTGCATCTGCTGCTTGCCTGTCAGTCATGTCGTTGATGTATTGCAACACACATACCAGGGCTAATCGCCAAGGGCTAAAAGCTGGTTGACCTCGTGTTGAGAATAGAGCTTCAAAGTCTTTATCGCAAAAGATAGTACCGATAGAATCCCTCATTTTTATACAAGTGTTACCTTTGGTAAAGGCTAAACGAGCGATGCGTGCTGTTTCTTCTGGGTAGTGGTCGATTTCTTGAAGTTGAATCATTACTATTCTCCACCAGTAGACAGCCTAACGATACAAATAATCGAACCATACCCAGAGGCTTAATTTTTTCGCGTACTCATTGGCAACTGGAGCACACAATCACAAGTTGAATCTTTAACAACAATGATAATCAAGTTTTAGGGGGCGAGATCGCCCCTCTTGATGTGATGATTATCATTTTAATTACAGGATGAGGTGTTAATAACACGCCTGTAGTCAATAAGCGGAAATACTTTACTTGAAATGTAACGAAATATTTCGCCAACAGCATCCATTGATACTCACGCCCCAATGCCGTTGACAAAGCTGCTGTCATCGGAAGCCAGAAAGACAACGGCTTTGGCGATCTCGTCGGGCGTGCCGACTCGTCCCAATGG
>NZ_BAACAP010000051.1:0-7655 GCF_045865695.1 Scytonema hankhaensis NUACC26 | reverse complement strand
GCTGGGAATATAACTATTAATGCTCGCGATATTGTCTCCTTCTCTAAAGGAAGTCGGGCTTATACCGATGTGACAACTAAAGGGAATGGAGGTGATATCAATATTACCACTGGTTCACTTTTTGTGAGCGATCGTGACTCTTTGCTCGCTTCTAGCACTAAGGGGGAGGGAAATGCTGGAAATATAACTATTAATGCTCGCGATACCATCTCATTCGATGGCGGCTCGGCTTACACTGATGTGGGGGAAACAAGTATTGGTCGAGCAGGCAATTTGAACATAACTAGCGGGTTGCTTTCGGTAACAAATGGCGCTCAACTACTTGCTAGCACTAAAGGAGAGGGAAACGCTGGCAATGTTACTATCAATACTGGCTCGCTTTCCGTTACCGATAACTCTTTCTTAGCAACCAGCGCCAATGGACAACAAGGAAACGCTGGGAATATAACTATTAATGCTCGCGATATTGTCTCCTTCTCTAAAGGAAGTCGGGCTTATACCGATGTGACAACCAAAGGGAATGGAGGTGATATCAATATTATCACTGGTTCACTTTTTGTGAGTGCTCATGACTCTTTGCTCGCTTCTAGCACTAAGGGGGAGGGAAATGCGGGGAATATAACCATTAATGCTCGCGATACCATTTCATTCGATGGCGGCTCGGCTTACACTGATGTGGCGGAAACAGGTATTGGTCAAGCAGGTAACTTGAATATAACTAGTGAGTCGCTTTCGTTAAGAAATCGCGCTCAACTACTTGCTAGCACTAAAGGAGAGGGAAACGCTGGCAATGTCACTATCAATACTGGCTCGCTTTCCGTTACTGATAACTCTTTCTTAGCGGCTAGCGCTAATGGACCACAAGGAAACGCTGGGAATATAACTATTAATGCTCGCGATACTGTGTCCTTCTTTAAAGGAAGTCGAGCTTATACCGATGTCACAACCAAAGGGAATGGAGGTGATATCAATATTATCACTGGTTCACTTTTTGTGAGCGATCGTGACTCTTTGCTCGCTTCTAGCACTAAGGGGGAGGGAAATGCGGGGAATATAACCATTAATGCTCGCGATACCATCTCATTCGATGGCGGCTCGGCTTATACTGATGTGGGGGAAACAGGTATTGGTCGAGCAGGCAATTTGAACATAACAAGTAAGTCGCTTTCGGTAATAAATGGCGCTCAACTACTTGCCAGTACTAAAAATGAGGGGAATGCGGGTAATATTATTATCAATACTGGCTCACTTTCTGTTGTTGAAGGCTCTTTTTTAGCGGCTAGCGCTAATGGACAACAAGGAAACGCTGGGAATATAATTATTAATGCCCGCGCTGGAGTTTTATTCAATCGGGCTGGTCAAGTTTATACCAATGTCACGGGAACAGGTAATGGGGGCACAATCAGCATCATTACAGAATTACTTACCGTAACCAATGGTTCTCAACTTAGTGCCAGCACTTTAGGAGTAGGAAATGCAGGCAATCTCACCTTCAACACTGGGTCATTTTTCGTCACAAATAACTCCCTATTGAGTGCCAGTAGTTCGGGTGTAGGAAATGCTGGTAATATCACTATCAATACTGGCTCACTTTCTGTGGCTAATGAATCTTTTTTAGCTTCCAGTGCCAATGGGCAGGGAAATGCAGGAAATATAACTATTGATGCCCGTGATACTGTCTCCTTTGAGAATGGGGCGAAAGTATATACTGATGTGAATCTGCTTCCCTTTATTTCTACCATAGCAGTCAAGGGTGATGGAGGTGACATCAAAATCAGCAGTGGGTCGCTCTTACTAACGAATGGCGCTCAACTGATTTCCAACACTCAAGGTGAGGGGGATGCAGGCGATATCACTATCAATACTGGGTCACTTTCCGTGACCAATGAATCTTTTTTAGCTTCCAGCGCCAATGGACAACGGGGAAATGCTGGGGATATAACTATTAATGCTGGCGATCGCGTATTCTTTGATAAAGGTAGCGCATTCAGCAACGTTGGAGTCTGCTCTTTAATCGCCGTTGGTTGCACTCCAAGTAATAACACGATTAAAGGCAATGGAGGTGATATTATAGTCAAAGCGCCGTCTCTCCAGTTAATAAATGGCTCTTTTTTGGCTACTGGAGTGGGTGACGACGAACTTCCTGGAAATAAAGTAGAGGGAAATGGTGGCAATATATCAATCTATCTTACGGATGATTTATTGCTTGACCAAAGTTTTATTACGACTAGACTGTTTACTAATGGAAAGGGTAAAGCGGGAGATATAGATATTCGTGCAGGATCTGTTTCCTCTTATCAATCTTTGATATCTGCGAGCACTCAAGGACAAGGAAATGCTGGCGGAGTTTCTGTGCAGACTACGGGTACGATTTCCTTGGTTGATAGTGACATCTCTACAGCCGTACAAAAAGGGGCAATTGGGGACGCTCAAGGGATTAACATCACAGCGCGATCGCTCTTATTAACAGATGGTGCTCAGCTCAATGCAGTAACTTCAGGAGAAGGAAAAGCTGGTAATATCCTCATCAAGACAACAGATATCAGTGTGTCTGGGACTAATACAACAGTAGCTCCTACCAACCTTTTTCAGAACAATATCCCACCTCGATTTAATTCCCCTCCTAAGTTTGTAGATGGAGTGGAGAGTGGTATATTTACCAGTACCAATTCCTCTGGTGTTGGCGGTGAGATCGCGGTGAATACAAACACTTTTAGTATTTCCAACGGTTCTCTTGTAGATGCTCGCACTACAGCCAGTGGAAGAGGAGGAGCAATTAGAGTCAATACAAATACTTTTGAGGCATTGTCGGGTGGACAACTGAGTGCTATCACATCTGGTAGTGGGACTGCGGGTAGCATTACTCTTAATGCCACTGGCAGTGTGACAATAAGAGATAGCGATCCAACTTACTTGACTCGACTCGCTCAATTTGCCAGCGAGCCGACCGATATTTATGGCAAACTGAGAGTAGGCAATCAAGGTTCAGCAAGTAGACTAACTGCGAGCAGTGCTGAATCAGGAAGTGCGGGCGACCTTACAGTACAGGCTAACTCTATCCGTCTTGACAACGGCGCAAAAATAAGCGCTGACACCACAGGCGGAGGAGGAAATATCTTTCTCAATTCACCTCTATTGCTACTGCGCCGTGGTAGTAGTATCACCACTAACGCTAGTGGAGACAATATCACTGGTGGCAATATCACTATTGATGCTCGAAATGGTTTCATCATTGCCGTACCATCAGAAAATAGTGACATCCGCGCTGATTCGGAAAACTTTCGTGGTGGGAATATCACCATTAATAATGCTGCTGGTATCTTTGGTATTCAACCTAAGAACGAACCTTCCCTTCAAACAAGTGATATTACTGTCAGAGGGGCAACTCCTGACTTGAGTGGTAGACTGCAAATTAACAGCCTCGATATCGATCCCAGAAGAGGATTAGTTCCACTAACAATAGATGTGGTGGATGTGGCAAGTTTAGTAGACGATAATATCTGCGCTCAAACGGCTAACAGTAGTTTCACGTATATTGGACGTGGTGGTTTACCTCCCTCTCCTAACAACACACTCAATAGTGATGCCGTGTGGGAAGATTGGCGACTGGTTGCTGTACCTTGGGGACGAGGGGACGAGGGGGAGCAAGGGAGTAGGGGAACAGGGGAGCGGGGGAATAATTTCTCACGCCCGACTCAGATTGTAGAAGCGCAGGGGTGGATAATTGATAAGAACGGGGAAGTGACACTCACAGCTTACGCTCCGGTAGCAACACCACACAAAGTAGGGAGTTCATCTCATGGATGTCAGCCGCCAATTGCCAAGTAATGTGCATATGGGGCAATTGGAAATGATAATTTGACATTTTTTGCAGTTCCCTAATCATCTCAAAGGAGTGCATATTCTCATTTTACTTCTCCCTATGAGTGATAAGTCAGTTGGCAGGAATACACAGAAATAGGTTACAAAATGTAAATGCACCTGAAACTCTTACAAACGACTAATGATAAAGGACAAAGGACGACAGGAATTGCGTTCTCAAAGCGACTCCGAAGGAGTATCGCGTACTCGCGCTGCGCTTCGCTTATCGCCCAAGCCCTAACTTGTCAGTTCGCTAGTGCGATCGTGCTCTGTGCTAATTGCGCTATTGCCCAAATTACGCCGGATGCTACTCTCCCGAATAATTCTAATGTCAAATTAGAAGGCAACACCACAATTATTGAGGGTGGAACGCAAGCTGGAAGCAATCTTTTCCACAGTTTTTCCGAATTTTCTGTCCCTACTAACAGCACGGCTTTGTTTAACAATAAAGCAGATATTCAAAATATTATTAGTCGGGTAACGGGTAATTCTATTTCTAATATTGATGGGTTAATTCGCAGCTTAGGTACGGCAAATCTGTTTTTGATTAATCCGAACGGCGTTATTTTTGGTGAGAATGCACGGGTTAATATTGGCGGTTCTTTTTTTGCCACATCTGCCAATAGTATGAAATTTGCCGATGGATTAGAATTTAGTGCCAAAAATCCTCAACCTACACCTTTATTAACGATTAATGTACCCGTGGGTTTGCAATTTGGAGCGAATCCTGGTTTGATTCAGGTACGGGGTGATGGTCGGGGAGCAAGAGGTTTTAATTCTCCCATCATTGATACACAAGATGCATTGCGAGTGCAACCCGCTCGAACTTTAGCGTTAGTCGGTGGAGAGATTAATTTAGAAGGGGCAACACTCAAAACTGCTGGTGGAAGGATAGAATTAGGCTCTGTCGCCGGAAGTAATTTAGTTAGCCTCACACCGACTAACTTTGGTTTTGCTTTGGGCTACGGTGGCGTGCAAAATTTTGGGAATATTCAATTATCCCAAAGGGCAATCGTGGATGCAAGCGGGGAAGGTGGTGGTGAGATTCAAGTACAAGGCAGACGTGTCACCGTCACAAATGGTTCAAGGATAGAGACAAGTACTCTGGGGGCAAAACAGGGGGGAGACTTGGTAGTGAATGCTACTGAGTCGGTAGCAATTGGTCAATTCAGTGGCTTAAGTACTGTTGTTTACCCAAAGGCAACCGGGAATGCAGGTAACTTGACGATTAACACACGTGAATTACTGGTGAGAGATGGGGCACAGGTTATTGCTGTCACATTTGGTGCTGGTAAGGGAGGGAATTTGGCTGTCACTGCCGATCGCGTACAAGCGATTGGTCGTGGCAGCAACTTTTTTGCTCTAGCTCAAGGTACAGGTAATGCAGGTAATTTGACGATTAACACTCGTGAATTACTAATTCGAGATGGGGCACAGGTTGGTGCTGCCACACTTGGTGCTGGTAAGGGGGGGAATTTGGCTGTCACTGCCGATAGTGTACAAGTGATTGGTAGGCAAGGTAGCTTCAGCACCTTGGTTACTGAAACTCAAGGTACAGGCAATGCGGGAGACTTGACGATTAACACTCGTGAATTACTAATTCGAGATGGGGCAAAGGTTGGTGCTGGTACATTTGGTACAGGTAAGGGGGGGAATTTGGCTGTCACTGCCGATCGCATACAAGTGATTGGTACTGCCGGTGGTAGTAGCAGCGCCTTGTCTAATCAAACTGAAGGTACAGGCAATGCGGGAGACTTGACGATTAACACTCGTGAATTACTAATTCGGGATGGAGCATTTGTAAGTGCTGGCACATTTGGTACAGGTAACGGGGGGAATTTGGCTGTCACTGCCGATCGCGTACAAGTGATTGGTACTTCTACTGATGGTCGTGCCAGCAACTTGAATGCTCAAGCTAACCGCCGCGCTAGTGGGGATGCAGGAGACTTGACGATTAACACTCGTGAATTATTGGTTCAAGATGGGGCAATTGTCAGTGCTAGCACATCTGGTGCTGGCAAGGGGGGGAATTTAGATATTCAAGCTCGTGAATTACTGATTCGAGGTGGGGCACAGGTTGGTGCTGGCACATTTGGTGCTGGTAAGGGGGGGAATTTGGCTGTCACTGCTGATAGTGTACAAGTGGTTGGTATTTCTGCCGATGAGCGCGTTGCCAGCGCCTTGTCTACTCAAACTGAAGGTACAGGCAATGCAGGTAATTTGACGATTAACACTCGTGAATTACGAATTCGAGATGGAGCATTTATAAGTACTGGCACACGTGGTGCAGGTGAGGGGGGGAATTTGGCTGTCACTGCTAATAGTGTACAAGTGATTGGTCGCTCCAATAATGGTCGCTTTAGCAGCTTCTTATCTGCTCAAGCTGAAGGTACAGGCAATGCAGGTGACTTGACGATTAACACTCGTGAATTACTGGTTCAAGATGGGGCAAGTGTAAGTGCTAGCACAATTGGTGGAAAAGGGAAGGCAGGTGACATAACTGTAGATGCTAACTCTATCCTGTTAGACAACGCAACCGAAATTAACGCTAATACTACTGGTGGTGGGGGAAATATCTTTCTCAATTCACCCCTATTACTACTGCGTCGTGGTAGTAGTATCACCACTAACGCTAGTGGAGACAATATCACTGGTGGCAGTATTACCATTGATGCTAAAAATGGTTTCATCATCGCCCTTGCTAATGAAAATAGCGACATCCGCGCTGATTCGGAAAACTTTCGTGGTGGGAATATCACCATTAATAATGCTGCTGGTATCTTTGGTATCCAGCCCAGGAATGTACCTTCCTCACAAACAAGTGATATTACTGCCAAAGGGGCAACTCCTGAGTTGAGTGGTAGACTGCAAATTAACAGCCTCGATATCGATCCCAGAAGAGGATTAGTTCCACTAACAATAGATGTGGTGGATGTGGCAAGTTTAGTAGACGAAAATATCTGCGCTCAAACGGCAAACAGTAGTTTCACGTATATTGGACGTGGTGGTTTACCTCCCTCTCCTAACAACACGCTCAATAGTGATGCCGTGTGGGAAGATTGGCGACTGGTTGCTGTACCTTGGGGACGAGGGGACGAGGGGGAGCAAGGGAGTAGGGGAACAGGGGAGCGGGGGAATAATTTCTCACGCCCGACTCAGATTGTAGAAGCGCAGGGGTGGATAATTGATAAGAACGGGGAAGTGACACTCACAGCTTACGCTCCGGTAGCAACACCACACAAAGTAGGGAGTTCATCTCATGGATGTCAGCCGCCAATTGCCAAGTAATGTGCATATGGGGCAATTGGAAATGATAATTTGACATTTTTTGCAGTTCCCTAATTATCTCAAAGGAGTGCATACTCTCATTTTACTTCTCGCTATGAGTGATAAGTCAGTTGGCGGGAATACACGATAGGCTTGACATTTCTTTGAGTTTTATTTTAGTCAAGCCTGGTTGAACTGCAACTAAATAGATACGCAAGCAGTTACGTAGCGATCGCTCTTGTGAGCGTTGTTCACAGTTTACCTACATCTGTACTGCGTTTGCGTACTAAAAATGAACCTACTCCTAGAGCACCAAACCCCAGGACGCTCAATGCAGAACTTGATTCAGGAACTTTTGCTTTTGGATCGATCCTCAGAACTTGTCCAACTCCAGCGCGATCGCCTTTACTAGAAACATAAATTGCACCATCAGGACCTATAGTCAGAGCAGTAGCCGACTCTAGTCCATTACCACTAAGGAGAGTTCTACGAGTCCCATCAGGAGCTATTTGGATTAGTGAACCATC
>NZ_BAACAP010000050.1:0-7653 GCF_045865695.1 Scytonema hankhaensis NUACC26 | reverse complement strand
AGACTGACCCACCTGTGACGCGGCTGAAAATGTTCTGCACGTCAGCGGCATTGTTGAAATAGGCAGACCCACCTGTAGGAATCGAAAATTGACTGAAGCTGTGGAACAGGTTGCCGCCTCGTCTGGCTCCGCCATCAATTTGCACGTTGGGATTACCTGTGACTTGCGAGCGCTCCCCCGCAGGCAGCGTCGCATCAGGAATCACCTGAGCCGCGAGCGACTGAACATAGAGCAATCCACTCACAATACTGCCTATCAAAATCCATGCTTTCAAGTGCGATCGGTTCATTTTGCTACCCTCATACCATTGTTGCGATTAGCAGGAGAGGACGGCTCCTGATGCGATCGCTTACAGCCATTTTCATTTGCATTAACTACCCCCCACCCCCCAATCCACAAAACTGTGACTGATTCATTTGAAAAGCGCTTAAGCCAGAATATAAGAATCGACTGCATCAAACCACACAATATAAGTAATTTAGCATGATCGCGTCAATTTGTAAGCTGTACTTTGGTTTGAACTTGGATACCAACTTTAGTTGGAGCCCGGTCGCCATTTTGAGATGGATTGCTTCATCAATCGTTTGTTAGAAAGAAATGTGAACTCCGAGTGGACGACAAGTGAGCATCAATTGCCTATATTCAACTCATGTAAACGCAGCAATACTCTCAATGAAATTCACAGCCATTTTCATTTGCATTAACCACACCCCATGAAAGCCAATCAAAAAATTGAGGTAAAACCAATGTCTCAAACTCTACGCACTCAATTTAATTCTATTGTTTCAATGGATGAATATCGCCGACAGATTAGTTTTGATCTGCCTCAATCTCAATTGAAGCAGCAAGCACTGCTATGAAGTAATTCGACAAATATTGAATACACAATCAAGGAAATCTAACGCTCTTTTATGACTCTCGTAAGAGTATTATAAAGAAACGGTTAAACAGTGAAAATCAATAAAACGCGATCGACTGACTACTTCCTAATATCGTTCAGTTAACATTAGCCTTTACAACCTTTTTACCTGAAAATGGCTGTAATTACAGCCAATTTCCTAAGAGAACAAACGGTGCCCAGTAATAAGGAGAACTATAATCTTCTTGGTGTAACAAAGCAACTTGAGCGCGACGCAAAGCTTCGGCTTTCGTAACTCCCGGTTTACTTAACTGATGGTAGAACTCAATCATCAGTGATGCTGTAGAAAGATCGCTAACCGACCACAAAGAAGCAACCGTGCTTCGCGCTCCTGATTGTACGGCAAAACCAGCCATTCCTAATGCCGCCCGTCGATCGCCAACTGCTGTTTGACAAGCGCTCAGGACTAGCAATTCAATTGGGCTGAGTTTTCCTTCTTTAGAACGCAGCAGTTGGTTCATTTGTTTGACATTGATACGTCCATCCCAGGTTAAGATAAAGGTATCGTCAATGTTAGAACTAAACTGACCGTGGGTTGCCAAGTGGACGATTGATACAGGAGTGCCATCAACCCGCTTTTGAAAGGTCTGATTGGTAAACGAGCGATCGAGAAGCACCATCGCCGGAATTTCTGCTTCAATTTGGTTAATCTCAACCGCAACATTCGGCAATGCTGAAAAATTCTCACGCGCTTGACTCAGACCTGCTAATAATCCTCTAGAGTGCTGAGCTTCTAAGGGTTTGGGTCCGAGTAGTTGTAGACCGGGCGTTAGTACGATGCTATACTTCTCGACGAGATACTGCTGTCCATCGTGAAGCGTTGCCATTGGCAGATTGCGGAGCAAGCCATCTGGAACAAACACGAGGGTTTTGACGCCACTTGCCTCTATCTGAGACTTTTGAGGACGCAAAAGCAAATTATAAACTTCTTGAGCTACGGGCAACCAATCTTCCACAAAAGCTGTCTCTCTTAGAGATTCGCGCATTTGCTTGAAAATTTGCTCCACTTTTACTTCAGCCAGAGGTATCTGGTGATAGCGCAAGGATTGGTTAGGTAAAGACAGGATAACAGCGAACTTATTGGGCAAAATAATGGGGTAAATGACAGCAGCTTGTGGATCGATCTGGTCAATTTGTACGGGATTAGCCTTGATACACGCTTCTCGGAAGTAGTTATCGAGTTCTGCCAACTGCAATGCTTCAATGACCTCGCGAGCTTTTCTGAGGTTTACTTGGCTCGGTTCATTCGCCGAATGGGAAGATGGGGGGGTGAGCAAAAGCTCAACCAACTGTCGATAGACAGGTTCTACGTTTTCTCTAAATGAAAACTGTACATCTTGATTGACGGCGACAAGATCGCTGCGAAGGGATTGCAGCGTTTGGACTGCTTCTGAATACGCAGAGATTGCATTTTGTAAATTTCCGGTAGAGTTACACTGTTGTGTGCCTTGACAAAAAATTCGTCCTATCTGCCAATGCCACTGATAGGAAATGTCAGATGCATCAACTGACTGAGCCAAGCTGAGGGCTTGTTCTGTAAGGGTTTTAGCGCTATCCCATTGATGGGTGCTTTCATACAGACTTCCTAGTGTACCAAGGGCATAGGATTCGGTACGAGGATCTTTCAGGGTGCGGGCTTGTTGAACAGCTGTGGCTAGTTCTTGAACGGAGGTACTGAGGAGATGAGAGGATATGGTTACTCCTGCTTTGTTCTTCATCTTAACTAAGCTTTGAGCCAAATTGATTCGAGCATAAGCAGCCAAACGACCCGGTGGCAACTCGGCTAGCTGCGACTGAATTTGAGGTAACAACTTTTGAGTGTCCGCCCATTGATTTGTTTCAACTAGTAGGCTTAACTGCACGAGCTGAATTTGAGCTTTTGCTGTGAGTGAGGGAGCGGTGGTGACTGCTTTGTGATAATATATCAAAGCTGTATCTGTCTGTTGTTGGATACGAGCAGTATTTCCCAAACTTATCAGAATGCCACTGATATCTGAGGCAGATTGATTTGAGGGAACTTGCTTTTTGTCTCGGAGTTTTTCAGCCATCGCTAAGCTTTGCTCTAAGACAGTCCGAGATTTTGCTAGGTTGCCTACTAGCCTCAAAACTTTGCCAAGGTTTCGCAAACCAGTTACCTTAAGACGCGAATCGGGCTGCTTTTGAAGGGATTGTTCCACTTGAGTTAGAAGAGTCGTTGCTTGTCTGTAAAGTCCCTCTGCTTGTAAAGCTCTCGCTTGGTTAATTTGGCTACCAAGCATTCCACTGGGATCGTTGGCTTTTTTGTAAGCCGTTTCGGCTTTTTGCCAAGTTTCCAAGGCGTCTGATGCTTTACCTTGAGCTAGTTGTAATTTTCCTCGCACGGTGAGGACTTGGGCGAGAACGTATGAAGTATCTGGATTGGGATCGGAATTTTGAGTGTTTAGCAGCGAAATCGCACGCTCGCTCGCTTCATTTCCTTGAGTCCACTGTCCGAGATCTTCAAAGGCAGTGGCAAGAAAGTTAAGCACGAGGGCTTGATTGAGGCGATCCCCCATACGATTATATATGGTTGCGGCTTGTTGCCCTAGAGCGATCGCTTCTGAATATTGTCCTGCTTGATAACGGGCTTCTGCTTGTTCCACGAGTTGAGCAGGTGAAGCAGTCGTAGAGGGAGCGACGAAATTTGAGGTAATTTCTTCCTGCTGCTTTTTATGATTTGCCCCGATCCAGTTGCCAGTTTTATCTACCGCAACAGCAATTGAGGCATGGAGACTAATAGCAAAGATCAGTCCTACCAAAGTGACTCGAAGAAATGTTAGCCATCCCCTTGTTAAAAATAGGTTGTGCAATATGGACTTTCTTTGATGAATTTGCTTGTTCAAGTGACCCCCATTCATCTATAGCGCTTTTCAATTGAGTGCAATACATAAAAAAGTTTGGAACCGCAACCTGTAGCGGACGAACGCAGATAAATTTGTACTTCATTCAAGTGAGAATCGCTATAGTTGTGCTGATTTTTTGAAGCAATTCACGATCTCCCCTGACAAGTTCTTACTCCCTTTGGGCTCTAAAATTCCACTCACTTTGTAGGTGGGGCTATGCCCTGCAACGGCGAATGTGCGGCATAGCCCTACCTACCTGTAATGGTAGTCTTCTGGCGGTTCGGGAGTAACTGATTTGACGGATACAGCTTTGTTATTTCGGGCGTATCGGCGACAAGTACAATCTCTCCGGTGGGGCTAATGTGCCATCGGGTCGCTTCTACCAACACTGTTGAAGAACTTTGTTGACTCTGGGGTGGAGAAGCCCTTGCAGGTAAAGGATTTTCTGAGGAAGAATTTTGGGGTAGGGAAGCAACTGTTAACCGACTTCGGTCAAGCCAGTCTGCGTCATCGTCTAATTGTTGTTCGGGAGTGGGAGGTAAACCACCCCGACCAGTGATGACGAAAGAATTGCCTTCGTTAGCGGGACAGCCAGTTGCAATCAACCGCGACCGATCTACAAATTCAATCGGTAATTCAACTAAACCAGCAGAACGATCTGCAGTACTGGCAACAAACGAACCGCCAATGTTGAGTGACGCATTAGGATCAAACACAATACCATTGGGATTGAGCAAGAACAAGTTTGCTGTACCGTTGGCTCGGATTAATCCATTAATATTGAAAATTGACCCACCTGTAACTCGTGTTAGGATGTTCTGAATGTCAGCAGCATTGTTGAAGTAGGCAGAACCTCCGGTGGGTATGGAAAACTGCTGAAAGCTGTGGAAGAGATTGCCCCCCCGCCTTGCTCCGCCGTCTATCTGAAAGTTGGGATTGCCTGTAACTTGCGTTTGCTCTGTAGCCGACAGTGTATTATCGGGAATCATTTGAGCGGCGCTCTGTTGAGTACAGTAAAGCACACTCCACGCGCTGCCAATTAAGAACCATAATTTTAGATGCCACCCGTTCATAAAAACTGTTTTGCCCTCCGCATCCTAACGACAACGCCTACCAATTCTCTAAAATCCGGCAACACATTCAAACTCCGAAACCTCAACCAGATATGACTTTTTTAATTACGAATTCCGAATTCGGAGCGGGCACTGGTTACAAAAGCTTAAATAATAATAGCGAGCGCTAAGAGTATTTATGACAAAGCCTTCAACTTTATTAACACAAGCTTGAGAGTTCTTTAGACGATAAGCCGCAAGCACTACGCACTCAATCTGCGAGCGTGTGGGGATCTGAAGAATTGTCAGTTTCAGGATTAGTACTCAAGTTGGAATTTGAATTCCAACTTGAGTTGGAGCCAAGCTTTGATTTTGAGATGGACTCATTCATCAATCACTTGATTGAATAAAAGTTTCAACTTTCAGTGGACGACAAGTTTAGGGTTTATTGTATATGTTGAATTTATGCAAACACTAATATAGCCATCCTAAATCATGGATGAGAAGTTTGGAAATAATTGAGCGATGTTCTTAATTGCTACTACACAAACAAAGTCAACCTCCGTGGATTTTCTAGAATAAACCGTGGCAATCGCTCTCTAAAAAATTGGATTTTATACTCCGTTTTTTACATCATTTTAAGCACTATTGCTTATTGAAAAATTGTTAGTAACCTTAACCTGTCACAGATGCCAGTCGTCGTCTTTTTGAGGGGATTTTGAAAGACGAAGAGGATTGCGCGAGCGATTTGAGTGACTTGATTGCCGCGATCGCCCCTAGAAACAATTCCATTTAAGCCAAACCGAAAACCAGAAATTTGAGCAGTTCAAAGATTACCCAGAGCATCACCGCATTGCTTCATCCTAAATCTCGCCGACTGACCCGACTTTTTGCCTTTTAGCAAATTATCACAGAGGTTATCTTAGCTATGTTTTTGACACTGAGAAAAGTGCGAGGAATTTTACTGGTTTTGCTACTCGTCGGCAGTGTTGTTGTCAGTTTATTGATAAATCGTTCAGAATCTGTTGTTACACAACAGGTATCTCAAATGCCGCACCCCAAACCCTCCATTGTTATAGTTCCTGGTGGCTTCTTTGACGGTACATCATGGCAACATGTCATTTCGCTGTTGCAACAGGATAGCTACACAGTGACCGCTGTGCAAAATCCGCTGATTTCTCTGCCGGATGACATTGCCACCACTAAGCGAGTGATTGATGCCCAACACGGACCTGTTGTAGTGGTCGGTCACTCCTATGGTGGAGACGTAATTACAGCAGCAGCTGCCAACAATCCGCAAGTGAAAGCATTGATTTATGTCTCTGCTTTTGCACCAGAGCCAGACGAAAGCATTAGCCAGTTAAATGGCAAATACCCTCCTCCCCTCATTAGTACAGCCCTTGTTACCGATACAGCAGACTTCCTCTATGTCGATCGCAAGAAGTTTCATGAGGTCTTAGCTCAAGATATACCAACTGTCAAGGCGCAAGTGCTTGCAGCGACGCAAAAGCATGCGGCTAAGGCGGTTTTTGCTCAAGCAGTAGACAGCGCCGCATGGCAGTCAATTCCTTCATGGTATCTGGTGACTCAGGGAGATGGTGTTATTAACTCTGAGCTTCAGCGATTCATAGCAAAGCGAATTGGTGCTAAAACAACGGAGATCAAATCCAGCCATCTGTCTTATATCTCTCATCCAAGAGAGGTTGCCAACCTGATTATTAAAGCAGCAAGCTCTGCTGTGAAGTAATCCCAATCGCCGAATGAAGTAAGATCGATGTCTGAAAAAATCAACTATTATCGCCGTCGCTATATGAGACGGATCGCTTTATTGCTGGTTGCAATTGTAATGCTGACCAGCGTGGTTGTCTGCATAGTTCCTCCATTTCGACATGCTGATGGACAGACCGCCCCGGTCTTCGGAGGCAAAATCCCCCCTGGATATCGCGACTGGCCGTTGATCTCCGTGGCCCGCGAGAAAGGTAGCCTCAACGATATACGCGCCAAATTGGGCAATGACGTAGCGCTCGAGGCATACCGACAAGAGAAACTTCCGTTCCCGGACGGCACAATCATTGCCCGACTCGCCTGGAATTACGTCCCATCGGAGGAAAACGACAAAGCCTTTGGCGATTTCCAATCATTCGTGGCTGGCTCCCCCAAGGAGGGGGTTCAGTTTATGGTCAAGGACTCAAGAAAATACGCCTCGACCGGCGGCTGGGGATTCGCTCAATTTAACGACGGCAAACCCACTAACGTGGCGGTCAACAGCTGCTTTTCCTGCCACGCGATTGTCAAAGATCGCGACTTTGTCTTTACGCATTACGCGCCTTGAAGACCGAAGGTGCGTTAGCCAACATCGTGAGTTTCAGAAAATTTCGTGGCACCGAGATGTCGGGCAGCACACCCGAAGCTAACCTCCTGTGGTTTCCGCTGAGCATTCGTGCGCGATAGAACCAGCTTGGAGAAACATGAATGTCCGAAGAAGTCTACGCTCAAACCAAGGAGGTTAACAAATGTCCGAAAAAATCAACCATCTTCGCCGCCGCTTTTTGGGTACTGCAGCCATGACCATTGCTGCCGCCCATCTCGGCAAGCTCGGTTCTGCAGCCGCACAAGCCAGCAAGCCAAAATCGGCAGATCTGCCCACGATTAAGCCAGGAACGAATATGTCATTCACCTCACTGAAACAGATCGATGCTGGTGTCCTAAATGTCGGATACGCTGAAGCTGGTCCGGCAAATGGCCGTCCGGTAATTCTCCTGCACGGCTGGCCTTACGATATTCACAGCTATGTCGATGTCGCCCCTTTGTTAGCGGCGGC
>NZ_BAACAP010000049.1:0-7622 GCF_045865695.1 Scytonema hankhaensis NUACC26 | reverse complement strand
CCATGTAGCTTGGCAAGGTAACTTTGAACAGTGGATTAAAGACCCGCTTCATATCCGTCCCATTGCCCACGCAATCTGGGATCCACAGTTTGGGAAACCAGCAATAGAAGCATTTACGCAAGCAGGCGCTAGCAATCCAGTCAACATTACCTACTCAGGTATTTACCACTGGTGGTACACAATCGGTATGCGGACGAACAATGAGCTGTATGTAGGTTCAGTGTTCTTGCTGGTTCTATCAGCAATCTTTTTGTTCGCTGGTTGGTTGCATTTACAACCAAAGTTCCGTCCTAGCTTAGTTTGGTTTAAGAGCGCGGAACCCCGTTTGAACCACCACTTGGCAGGTTTATTCGGTGTCAGCTCTTTGGCTTGGACGGGTCACTTGGTACACGTCGCTATCCCCGAATCACGCGGACAGCACGTTGGTTGGGATAACTTCCTAACTGCACTGCCCCATCCAGAAGGTTTGCAACCTTTCTTCACAGGCAACTGGGGAGCCTACGCTTCTAACCCCGATACAGCTAGCCACGTGTTCGGCACATCTCAAGGTGCAGGCACAGCAATTTTGACTTTCTTAGGTGGATTCCATCCGCAAACAGAGTCCCTGTGGCTGACGGATATGGCACACCACCACTTAGCGATCGCTGTCATCTTCATTATCGCCGGTCATATGTACCGTACCAACTTTGGGATCGGTCATAGCATCAAAGAAATGTTGAACGCCAAAAACTTCTTCGGCGTAAAGACAGAAGGACAGTTCAACTTACCCCACCAAGGACTGTACGACACCTACAACAACTCCTTGCACTTCCAGTTGTCCATTCACTTGGCAGCGCTAGGAACCGTTACCTCCTTGGTAGCGCAGCATATGTACGCCATGCCTCCTTACGCTTTCATAGCTAAGGACTACACGACACAAGCAGCGCTGTACACGCACCATCAGTACATAGCTGTCTTCTTGATGCTAGGTGCTTTCGCCCACGCCGCCATTTTCTGGGTACGTGACTACGACCCAGAACAAAACAAAGGCAACGTGCTCGACCGCGTACTCAAGCACAAAGAAGCCATCATTTCTCACCTAAGTTGGGTATCCCTATTCTTGGGCTTCCACACCCTAGGTTTGTACGTCCACAACGACGTAGTGGTAGCATTCGGTACACCCGAAAAGCAAATTTTGATTGAACCAGTGTTCGCACAGTTCATTCAAGCTTCTCACGGTAAAGTTCTGTACGGCTTGAACACCCTACTCTCCAACCCAGAAAGCGTTGCTTCCACCGCCGGTGCGCCTTGGTTACCTGGTTGGGTTGATGCAATCAACAATGGGACAAACTCATTGTTCTTAACCATTGGACCGGGAGACTTCCTCGTTCACCACGCTTTTGCCCTAGCAATCCACACCACCGTTCTCGTACTCGTTAAGGGTGCTTTGGATGCTCGCGGTACCAAGCTGATGCCCGACAAGAAGGACTTCGGTTATGCATTCCCATGCGACGGTCCCGGTCGTGGCGGTACTTGCGACATCTCCGCTTGGGACGCTTTCTACCTCGCGACATTCTGGGCGTTGAACACAGTTGGTTGGGTCACCTTCTACTGGCACTGGAAACACCTGGGAATTTGGCAAGGCAACGTTGCACAATTTAACGAATCATCCACATACCTGATGGGTTGGTTCCGCGATTACCTCTGGGCGAACTCCGCTCAGTTAATCAACGGGTACAATCCATACGGTGTGAACAACCTCTCAGTTTGGGCGTGGATGTTCTTGTTCGGACACCTAGTTTGGGCAACAGGTTTCATGTTCCTCATCTCTTGGAGAGGTTACTGGCAAGAGTTGATTGAAACCTTAGTTTGGGCGCACGAACGGACTCCATTGGCGAACTTAGTTCGTTGGAAAGACAAGCCCGTTGCTCTGTCCATCGTTCAAGCTCGCTTGGTAGGCTTAGCACACTTCACTGTCGGTTACGTCTTCACCTACGCGGCATTCTTGATTGCTTCAACCGCAGGTAAGTTCGGTTGATCCGTTAGCTGAATTTGTAGTAGTAAGTAACTAGTGAAAGTCCCTCGCTGCAAGGCGGGGGATTTTTTTGCTGTTGAAATTTTCTCAATTGTGGTACGGGCGTCCCGCCCGTCAGAGATGATGACAGTAAGGATAAACAGCCCAAAATGGTAGTAGAAAAGGGCAAGAAGGATGCCCACTCCACAACCAAGGAGTTTTTGAAATAAACTTTGCTCTTGTGGTACGGGCGTCCCGCCCGTAGAGAAAGAGGGCAGTTAAGATGCCCACCCCACTAGAAATGTGAAATTTATTTATTGAGATGGGAAAGATGAAGTGAGGAGGAAAGAGCAAACTACCTTGCAAGACAAAAATTACTTTACTAATGTTAAATGCAAGAGCCAAAGTTAAAAATCACTCAAAGAACTTTACCTCATTGGGAACTCAATGAGGCAGTTTATTTTATTACCTTTAATTCCTGGGAAAAGTTAGAACTAACTCCAGAAGCTAGGCAAGTCGTTTTGAATGCTTGCCTCTTCTTCAATAACAAAAGATATAAAATTTTTGTTTTGGTTATAATGTTAGACCATGTACATATGCTAATTCAGCCTAAGCTTAAATCTGAATATGAGTTTTGGTCATTAAGTAGTATTATGCACAGTATTAAAAGTTATAGTGCTAAGCAAATTTCAAAGGTAATGAAACATACAGGCACAGTCTGGCAAGAGGAAAGATACGATCGCATCATTAGAAATGAACAAGAGTTTCAGGGATACTGGGAATACATCAGACAAAATCCTGTTAAAGCAGGTCTATCAGATACACCAGAAGAGTACCCTTTTTTCTGGCAAAATTGTGAATAACAGTATTTGTTTATTTCTCTTGAGAGTTTGCAACTTTTGTTCATTTTTTGAGCTTTACTAAGTAGTATTGGTAAGCTGTTGCACTTTTAATTTGTATAGCAGAACGGGCGAGGACGCCCGTACCACAAGAGTTGAGTTAACTGAGGCTGTGCAATTTTTACCGTTCAAAACCTGAAGAATAACATTTAAAACACTTGAAACAAGAACAGATAAGAACAAATTTCAACCCCTACTACACTCAACCCAACGGAGAAGTATACTTAGGTGATAGCCTAGATCTTATTAAATCCCTAAAAGATAGTACTATCAATCTCATCCTCACTTCACCGCCCTTTGCACTGACACGTAAGAAGGAATACGGAAACGAGAGTGCAGAAAAATACGTAGAATGGTTTCTGCCTTTTGCTCATGAATTTAAAAGAGTTCTTACAGAAGATGGGTCTTTTATTCTGGATTTAGGAGGTGCATATCTCCCCGGTTATCCGGTACGAAGTATTTACCAGTATGAACTTTTAGTCAGACTGTGTAAGGAAGTTGGTTTTTTCCTCTCTCAAGAATTCTATCACTACAACCCAGCCAGACTACCTACTCCTGCTGAGTGGGTGACAGTTAGGCGAATCCGTGTTAAGGATTCAGTCAACATTGTTTGGTGGTTATCGAAAACGCCTCACCCAAAAGCTGATAACAGAAAAGTTTTAAAACCATACAGTCAAAGTATGAAACAACTGTTGAAAAAGGGTTATAAAGCAAAAATACGTCCTAGTGGGCATGATATTTCTGACAAATTTCAAAAAGATAATCAAGGAGCTATTCCACCAAACTTGTTAGAAATTGCTAACACTGAATCTAATAGTGCTTACTTGCGTCGTTGTAAAACTCTAGGAATTCAACCACATCCTGCACGATTTCCGCAAGGATTTGCAGAATTCTTCATCAAATTTTTAACAGATGAAGGTGATATGGTACTAGATCCTTTTGCGGGTTCCAACACCACTGGTTTTGTTGCAGAAACTTTAAAGCGTCGATGGATTTCTTTTGAAATTAATGAAGATTATGTAATTGGCAGTCGTCATCGGTTCGTAGATTTATAGAATAACTATAGCTGTTATGTAAATACTTTTTGTACCATCTATGTGGACATATCTAAAAAGCTAGTGTATTATCTGACTATTCTTTACAGCCAGTGTCAGTGAACTTTTACCAATTGAGTGAAAAGATTTATTGTACTGCTCGTACTTAGAAGACAATGTTATCAAAATACGTATATTTTTATACTAAAAATTTTGAGAACTGATAAAGAGAATTCTGTCTGTTTTTACAAACCTGAATTCTATAGCAATCCTAAATCATTCGTGAAAAGTTAGCTCCCCAAATTCTCAAAGAAGGCGGGGATTTATACGCCACGAATTTTTACAGATCGGATAGGATTCCTATATCAAGGGACTTCCAAATAAAAAATAACCAACTTTCTCTTGTGGTACGGAGAGCAGCGCCGTGCGGAGAGCAGTGCGTTGCGGGGGTTCCCCCCGTTGAGGCGACTGCGGAGCTTCTAGCCCGTCACTAATGAAGAACGGGCGAGGACGCCCGTCCCACAAGATGGATAATTTATTTCTTGGACATCCCTAATAAAAAGAATAAGTGAAAGTACTTGAAATTATCCTGAGCTCAGTTAATTCGTGCTGTCAATAGGAGAAAGCAGCAAGTGGAGGAGAAATTGTAAGCAATGAAGGACTTTTATCTGTTGGCAGCAGGTTTGTTAACAGGAGTGATAATACCAGCATCAACTATTCCACAACTATCAATTATTCAAGCAGAAAATAGTGGAATTTTGTGGAATTTAAAGGACAATACGCCGCGTGCTGTGGACAGAAAAATAGTGCCTATTGTCGAAAGATCGACACCTTCTGTACCTGAGTTCACTAATAATCAGATATTATCAAAACCAACAGCCTCTTCTTTCCATTTTAATACTCAACCGACCTATAGTCGCGGAGCAGTCTCTGGGCGTCAACTTTACCATCAAAGATTGCTCGAACTGAAAACCAACCCAACTCAAACTAACTTTCCCAATGAACGCTTGCAGTCATTATTAGTAGCAGCAAATAAAAGCCAATTGACTTATGAGGATTGGAAAAACCTGTTGTCTTTTGAAGCTAAAGTCATGGCACAAGGACAAGGTAAAAACAGTTTGGGAATTTTACTGGGAGATTCTTTAAGTTTGTGGTTTCCTCAAGAAAGTTTACCACCGGATAGATTGTGGCTGAATCAGGGAATTTCTGGAGATACTTCTGGTGGTATTGTCAAAAGGCTTTCGGCTTTTTCTACAACGAAACCAGATGTTATTTACATAATGGCAGGAATCAATGATTTGCGGAGAGGGCTGACAGATGAAACCATTTTACGCAATCATCGTAAAATGATCCGTAACTTAAGAGAAGCTCATCCACAAGCAAAGATTTTTGTCCAATCAATATTACCAACTCGATTACCAAACATTCCTAATAAGCGTATTCGTAATATCAATGGTCATCTAGCTCTTATTGCTAAACAAGAAAATGCTTATTATTTAAATCTTTATCAATGGTTTACAGATTTTCGTGGCAATCTTCGTGAAGAGTTAACTACTGATGGTTTGCATCTGAGTCGAGAAGGATATGAAGTTTGGCAATCGGCTTTACGTCAGGTGGAGTTTAAGTTAAGTTCTGAAAATAAGGTTTATTCAGTGACTAGTGACCAGTGACCAATATGGTGGGCATTGCCCACCCTACTTTACTAAAATCTAAAATCTAAAATCTAAAATCTATTGTTCTTGTGTTGGAACGACGACAGATGATGAGTCGGGTTGTCTGGGTTCTGGGTTGGAACGTTGTTCGGGAACGACGACAGGGGAATTATTTGAAGAACTGTTTGACTGGTTGGCGGGTGGGGATATTTCTGAAGTTCCACTTGAAGATGGTGCTTGATTTTCTGAAGATGCTGGGGCAATATTACGATCGCGATATTTCCGCAGTTTTTCTCTCAATTTGCTTGAGGAGTCAGTGTTTCGTGAAGTCGCTTCTTGTCTTTGTTCTGATGCTTCCTGTGTTGGTTCTCTATCTCGATCTTGTCGATTTACGGATTCTCTAGAATTAGTTTTGGTTGATTCTTGTGTGGGATATTGTTCGGATGAAGTCTGACGGTTACGCTTGCGCCGCCTGTAACCGGAAGTAGAACT
The DNA here is from genome assembly GCF_045865695.1 of Scytonema hankhaensis NUACC26. Classification (NCBI taxonomy): domain Bacteria; kingdom Bacillati; phylum Cyanobacteriota; class Cyanophyceae; order Nostocales; family Scytonemataceae; genus Scytonema; species Scytonema hankhaensis. The sequence goes on along the minus strand of NZ_BAACAP010000049.1, from coordinate 1,552 downwards.
CGGTGCAGTGTTAATTTGAGATCTATTGGTGTTATTGCTTCTAGTTGTGTTGGTGTCTGGTTCGGGAAGTGGTGTTGTATTTGCTGTAGGTGTAGGTGTGTTCTCAAATAAGGTATTATCTCGCTTCTCCACAGTTTGCTGTGGCGATGGCGATTGATTTTTGTTTATTGCGCTTGTGATCGCAAAACTTGTTGTAGCAGCTACAAGCGACACACCCATACCAATTAAAATCTTGGGTGAGAGTTTTTTGTTGGCTTTATTAGGTTTGTTTGGAGGTGGTGAAGTGTCGCCTTCGTTAGGTGTTACCTTCTGAAGCGATTTTGCGATTGGTTGTTGTGCTGATAAATCGATAGTCGGTACTGTTTGCGTTGGAGCTGATTGAGGAACTGCATTGATATTCGTATTTGGTAGTAATTGCAACCATTCTGCAACAGTTTGGGGACGAAAACGAGATTCTACTGCCATTCCCCTCATCACTGCTTGATTAACTGATGCACTTAAGTAAGGTTGTAACTCGCGAGGGGAAGGCATTGGTTCGCGATCGCGCAGTAATGCTGGTACGGGAACTTGTGCTGTCAACAAAGCGTATAATGTTGCTGCTAAGCCATATACATCCGTTGCCGGAGTGCGAGGTGCTTGCGACATATACTGTTCGATAGGCGAGTAACCCTCTGAGACGATACCCGTATGAGTTTGCCTTGCTCCATGATTAAACTCCCGTGCAATCCCAAAATCAATTAGCACCACTTCCTGAGTTCCTTCACGAAGGATGATGTTATCAGGTTTAACATCCCGATGCAGCAAGTTTTTTTGATGCACAGTCTGTAGGGCTGCTCCTATCTGCCGGATATAATGAACTGCTATGCTTTCTTGCAAAGGAATCGCAGGAATCACAAACGCTTGTGCCAGGGTTTCACCAGGAATGTATTCCATCACCATGTAAGGCAACCCTTTTTCAACAAAAAAGTCGCTTACACGGACAATATTAGGATGGACACACGTTGCCAATCGTCTAGCTTCATCTTGGAATTGACTTTCAAACTTGGCAAAAGAAGGATGCTGTTGCAATTTCTCATTCAGAGTTTTAATCACCACAACGTGATGTAAGTAGTGATGAGTTGCTTTGAACGTAATCCCAAAGCCTCCCCGACCTATCTCCTGGTCTAGAGTATATTTGCCACCCTGCAAGGTTGTACCTGCTAGCATATGGAGTCCTAAGTGTGGTAAGTCAATCAAGTAAATATATTAGTACTGCATTTTAAACCACAAAACCGGAAACTGCTATTATCAGTGACCAGTGACCAGTGACCAGTGACCAATGACCAATCCCTTGTTCCCATGCTCTGCGTCCCTCCCTCGTTCCCACGCTCTGCATGGGAATGCTTTACCAGAGGCTCCGCCTCCTAATACTTAACCTACCACGCGAGGCAGAGCCTCGCTAGTTGCATTCCCAGCCAGAGATACCGGAACGAGAGAAACACACCCTGTTTGAAGCATTTATACATTGTGGTCACTGGTCACTGGTCACTGGTCACTGGTCACTGGTCACTGT
>NZ_BAACAP010000048.1:0-7273 GCF_045865695.1 Scytonema hankhaensis NUACC26 | reverse complement strand
AGACAGGATGCAGGAGAACTGAATGAGGAGGAACTAGAAGCTGTTGCGGGCGGAGTAACTCCAACTGCAGCTCTTTGGGGAGGAGTTGCTGGAGGTGTAGGCGCATTAACCGGCGGAATAGCGGTTGCTACTGCCAACATTACTAAAAAGTAGTAAACCTTAAATTTTGCTCAATTTAGCCAAATAATACTTTATGCCCTTTCCTAATGCAAGTTAAGGAAAGGGTTTTTCCGTATTCAATCTTGTGGTAATCAACTTACTACATTATGGCAGAGAAAAACTCTTTTAAAAGTATGGTTAAATCTCTAATTATCTTTAATAAAATAATGAATAAAGCAGAGACAACCAGAATTTTTATGACTTGAGTTAATAGTTTTGTTCTTTTACTATAAAAGATTGATTTAATTCAATCAATTAGTGATTCACAGGTAGTGGGCTATACCACGTGGTACAAAAAGTTTGACTAGTGTCAATACTGCTCGGTTAAGGAGAAATAGCTGGTGGAGTCAAGCCGAATTTGTTCGCGTAAATTTTACGATATTGCTGAATACAAACGCAACTTTACAAAGGCAAATTGACTATTTTCATCCTCTAATACCAAATCCGCACTTTAAAACCACCTATTTTGTAGAGACGCGTCGAAAGTGCGTCTCTAACCTAAAGAAATCCCGCTAATCCATCAAACTAGCACTGAACTTGTAGCTTTGAGCAGGCATCAGCTGCCAACTGGAATCTCCAGCTAGTGCTAAAACGTACTGGTGATACTGCACCAAGCTAGCACGGTGACCAACGCTGATAAACGTTGTGGCAGTTGTATGTAGCTGCCTGTAAACACGCTCCTCGTTTTGACTATCCAAAGCGCTTGTCGCTTCATCTAATATGGCATAGCGGGGTTGCGCGAGCAGCAGGCGGGCGAAGGCAAGACGTTGCTGTTCGCCCAAGGACAAAATATCAGCCCAGTCTAACTCTGCATCAAAACCACCAGATCTGTTTGGCAAGTCGGCAAGATTCACCTGTTGCAACACCTGGTAGAGTTTCTCTTCTAAGATTTCACGACTAGTGTTGGGGTATAATAATTGGCTACGCAGAGAACCCAAAAGCATATAGGGTCGCTGGGGTAAAAATAGCATCTCCTCAAGTTGTGGTCGGATAATGCAGCCTGTGCCTGTATTCCACAAACCTGCGATCGCCCGCAACAGAGAACTCTTACCACAGCCGCTCTGCCCCACAATCAGCAACCCCTCCCCTGGTGGCACAGCTACCGACAAATCCCTAACTAAAGTCTTTTGATAGTTAGGTGTGTTCAAAGTTATATGTTTTAGTGCTAGTTGAGAATCAAGCGCTGTATCAATTACAGTCGCTCCTTCTTTTAGGGTTTTACTAGCAGTGTCTAGAGTCCGATCGAACAAAGCTAAACGATTTACCCCAGCAGCAAACGCACTCAGTTGTTCAAACTTACTCACAATTACAGACAGCGCATTTAATACCTGAGTAAAAGCAATACCCGCTTGGGTAATCACTCCCAATTCAATTTGACCTGCAAAGTATGCAGGCGCAAGCACCACAAAAGGCAAAAGCATAATCGCATAATTATAGCCAGTGGTAAAAAAACCCAAATTCCGCTCCCAGGCAATTACGCGACCGAAGTTACGATACGCCTCATTGAATCGTTGCTTCACCGACTCAGATTCCTGTGCTTCCCCCCGATAAAATGCGATCGATTCGGCATGGTCACGCACATGAACCAGACCATAGCGAAAGTCTGCTTCTTTCCTTAGCTGATTGAAGTTTAGCCCAATCAGTCGTTTGCCAATCAACACTGTAATCGCGGTGCCTGCGATCGCATACACTACTAAAACGATGATGAGGGTGAGAGAAATTGACCCTAGCACTCCAATAAAACCAATCAGAGTTGTCACCGAAGTTAGAACAATTAACAAAAAGTCTAGAGAAACTTTAGTAAAGCTATTAACATCTTCAGATATTCGCTGATCTGGGTTATCAACCTCAGGGTCGGAGTTGATTTGGTAGTAAGCGCGGTTTTGAAAATACTCGTCAAGAAACTGGTTAGTCAACCACCGCCGCCAGTACAAACTCAGCTTTTTTCGGACGTAGTCGAAGAAGACGACCAAAGGGATCGCCACGACAATGATACCAACAAAAATCCAGACGGTGCGATAGAAGCCCTCAATATCCTTTTGTTCAAGTGCGTTGAGCAGATTTCGATTCATAAAGCTGAGAAGTACTTGCAAACCACTGGAAATTAGCGCCAATACCAGCAAAATAGCCAGCAGTCCTCTGGCGCTCCATTTTTTATCAGAAAACCAGTAGGGTTTGGCGATTGCCCAAAAACGATGCCACAACTGACGGTTAAATCTACTCATATTTGTTCTTTGAAAGCTATAGATAAACAATGTCAGGTAAAACAATTTCAACGTGGAAATGAGGCTTAAATCGTGGTTTTTTCATGACCTAGTAGTATAATATTTACTATTGGTTATGCTGAGATTAATTCGTGCCAAAAAAGAGAATCTATCTATGCCACTGCCCCTAAACCTTTAAGCGTAACCAACTGAGATGGAGTTAAGCCTTGAGCTTTGCTAAGGCGCATACCTTCATAAGGTCTTTTACTTCTCAAAGTTTCCAGGCACTCACCGCCATTAACATCCCAAAGCTTAATCGTTTCATCTTGTCCCCCACTAGCCAATGCTTTGCCGTCCAGACTAAAAGCAACTGACCAAATCCAACTATCGTGCGCCAATAAAGTTTGCCAGCACATACCAGTACTGATATCCCAAAGTTTTACAGTTTGGTCGCAACTACCACTAGCCAAAGCCTTGCCATCTGGACTAAATGCCACTGACTGCACCCAACTAACGTGTCCCCAAAAAGTGTTCAGGCATTCACCAGTGCGGACATCCCAAAGTTTTACAGTTTGGTCGCAACTACCACTAGCCAAAATCTTGCTATCCGGACTAAATGCTACTGACTGCACCCAACTGGTATGTCCTGCAAACGTTTTTAAGCATTCACCTGTGCGCACATCCCACAGCTTTACCGTCCGATCGTCGCTACCACTGGCTAGCGTCATTCCGTCTGGACTAAATGCAACTGACCAGAGATAACCGTCGTGTCCCGACAAAATTTTCTGACACTCACCACTATTTACGTTCCAAAGCCTCACCGTGCAGTCACTACTGCCACTGCACAAAATCGTTCCATCTGGGCTAAAAGTCACCGACCGAACCCGCCGATCGTGTCCTGTCAAAGTTTTTAGACATCTACCGTCTGTTGTATCCCATAACTTCAAAGTTTGGTCACTACTCCCGCTACTCAGTATCCGACCATCTGGGCTGAAAACAACTGAGTTTACCCACCCCGTGTGTCCCTTACAAATTAGAAGCAGTTTGCTATCCGCCACTTGCCATAAGCGAACCTCACCGTTAGCATCTCCAGTTGCCAGCATTCTACCGTCTGGACTGAATGCGATCGCTAAAATCTGCGTTAGCTGTTGCGCAAAAACTAACTTAGCGATTGCAGCACTAGTAAAGTTGACATCATGTAAATTCATATCCTGTAAATCCGCTTGCCAAACATTTAAATGAGAAAAATCATAGCCATTTAAATTGGTCTGAAGTTGACAAAGGAGATTGAGGATATTTCCTGCTGCATAGCCAGATTCTTGTTCCAATTCTACTTGTAGTTTTGATGTAATTTCCCTCAACCGAATTTCCAGGTTGCTTTGATTTTTAAAAATAGCCACTAGCCTGTCTATAATGGGTTGGACAATGAAACTAATTTGAGCTTTTCTAATAGAATCTTCAGACGAGGCTTTAAGTAAAGCATGGCTTTTGAGCAAAACCAGTTCGCCTGTCTCAATTTCTTTACAAACCTGCTCAATCAATAAGCTACTTGCATATTCCATTAGCACTGGCTGCAAATAAAAATGATTTTCCTTCGTTTCAATTAATGAGCGTTGGACTAAAGATTTAAGAGTTTTTATTAATGTTTGTTGAGAAAGACTGGGATAAATATCTGATTGTAATTCATCAATAGAAACTGGTTCGCGATTAATTGCTAACCAGTACAAAACGGTATTTTCTAACTCTGATAATCGATTCAGGTGCTGCTGTAGGAGAGCGCGAATTTCATCAATAACTAAGGTATTATATTTAAGAAATTCTGCTACGTTGCCCTCAAATAATTCTTGAATTGCTGCCGCTACCATCTTTAATGCCAGTGGATTACCAGAATATTGTTCAATTAGAGTTGTGCATTCAGCATCCAAGTTGCAACAGCAGCCCTTGAGTTGAAGTATCTGTAGTCCGGCTGATACACTTAAACCGCGTAAGTTGAAGCAGCGAACTGGCAGGGTTTCCCCTTGCATTACAGAAATTTCTTTAGGTTTTTCCCGACTGATGAGTACCAAGCAGCTGTCGTGGCGGCATTCTCCCAGACGTTTGAAGAAGTCGCCATAATATTCATAGCCTTGTTTGTAGAAGCCCGTACAATCCCCACCGCACAAAATAGTCTCAACATCATCCAGTACTAATAAACATCGATGCTTTCGTAAATAATCAATTAGGAGTGATATTTTCTCATCTACGGTTGCTGGTAAATCCGTTTCCTGACTGTTGGTGATGAATTGGAGCAAAGATTCGAGAATCTGTTGTAGGGATGGGGCATTACCTAGCGATCGCCAAATGACATAATCAAATTGCTCTTGAATTTGTTCGGCTAACTTCACAGACAAATGGGTTTTGCCAATTCCTCCCATGCCCACAAGCCCTACTAGGCGGCAGCGCTCAGTGACAATCCATTGTTCTAGCTGAGCCAGTTCATCGCTGCGACCATAGAAAATTGAAACATCAGGTGCCTCACCCCAATCTTGGCATCGGTCGGTAACACAGTTTTGATTTTGATTAATAGCTCCGCCTTCATGGGACACGAGACCCGCTTGCCGCTCAACTGCGGCGCGAAAATTGCTTTTTTTAATTTTTTCCCCAAAAACCTCTGAAAGTAGTTGCCATAACTTAGGAGCAACATCTTGCTTGATGTAACTAGGGGAATAGCCGTTTGTTTGTGCTATCTGGTCATAACACTGACGTGTCTCAGACCAAGCTGCCTGAATTATCAACCGTTGAACGTCACTCAAATGTTTGCCCCTGTTCGCATAGATTAAGGCATCAATAAAGTTGAAAACTTTTTCGAAATTCATGGATTTTCCCGTTATCAGAATTTACTAATTGGTTGATTAGATTTCAGATAGTTAACAATAATTTAAAGAATTGAGCTATAAACCGTACAATACAGTTTTTATATTTCGTCATATAAATTACAAAGCATAACAAAATTATTACATAATATTAGAAATTTTGTTTTGAGAGTTGCACGTAGTAATATTCCATAGCAATTAACTAAAAAGTTTTAAACAGGAATTTAACCAACTCTTCCTGACCCAGACATATATAATCACCTGATTTTAAGCGATATTTGTTTCCTAGTAATAACCGCATCTTATCAACGTATGTGCCATTGGTACTTCCCTCATCTTCAATATAGAAACTGCCTGCCTCAACGTGAATAACGGCATGAGTTCGTGAGACAACTTCCGAATTGGGCAATACTGAAACATCTACATCTAGGGATTTACCATTATCTGCCCTACCGATACGAATTGCAGAGAGATTTTGCGGCAATTCAATCTGCCGATCTGTTTGGACATGGATTAAGTATGCCGTCACTTGTTGTATTTGAGTGCTGTTTTTTATGACTGGTAGTGCTAGGTTTGCTTGCTGTGTGACATCCTGCACCAGTTCTCCTGCAACAACTACTGACTCGGTTTGCTCAACGATCTTCGTCTCCCCTGAAAAAGTTGAGGGTTGTGATGTCTGTGCTTCAAACTGAAGTTCGCTATTGTTTTCAGTTGCTTCGCTTAACTTTAGTACCTGTTGCTCCACTATTTTAAATTCATCAGACTCTGTAACTTCTGCTACTTCTTGCTCTCTTTGAACTTGGTCAATGTTAATTTCCACTTTTTTAAGTGGCTCACTCACTTCTGTTTCCTTCGGTAAACTTGATTGCTGGATATCAACAAGAATCTCTTTTGCTGACTGGTAGCGCTGTGTTGGTTTTTCTACCAGCATTTTATCTAGTATACTAGCCAAACAGTCACTGATATTTACATAGGAGCGCCATTGCCACTCTAGAGATCGATCCATCAACAAAGAAGGCATTTTTCCACTTAAAAGGACAATAGCACAAACACCTAGTGCATATAAATCGCTAGAGGGGTAGGAATTTCCTATACGGAGTTGCTCTGGAGGCGTGTAGCCAATTTTTCCCAAAACCGTACCTAAAGACCAAATCTGAAATTCTTCTTCTTGAACCAACCCAAAATCGCTTAACACAGGTTTAGATTGGTCATTAGGAAGTATAAGATTGTCCAGCGAAACATCCCGATGAATTATTTTTTGCTCATGCAGGTAGTCAAATACTGGCAGCAAATCCATTAGCCACTGGATAACTTCGGCTTCAGAAAATGCCTGATTTTGCTGAGAAAGGCGCTCCTGCAAAAGTTCAGAGTAGGTTTTACCATCAATATATTCCTGTACTATAAACAGTCGCTCGTTCTCGGTAAAGCAAGCCAGAAATTTAGGAATTTGAGGATGATTAATATGATGTAATACTTTAGCTTCTCGCTCGAATAGTTCGCGGGATTTTTGATCTGTATCTTCTACTGTTCCCCAACCTACAAACTCTATTAGGACACAAGAGTCACCGAATCGATGATTGTCTAATGCTAAGTAAGTTCGCCTGAAGCCACCGTATCCAAGAACCTTCTGAATTTGATAGCGATTGTTAATCAAATTTCCGGAGTAAATATCTGCTGGCATTGCGACGTTGCTCATTGGTAACTAGGGTACAAAAAGAATTTTTTCCAATTGACAAGAAACTTTTTTAGCTGTAAGCAAGACATCGGAGTTTTTAGTGCCCTACTATATAATTAGTATCTGTAATATTTAGCCTATTCACTTGGTTGACTGATAAAACTTTTGGCTTATTCCTTTGGATAGATTGAATTTAGTCTCGCTGGTTATGCACGCTTGTTCAAAATCTTCTGCTTCCAACCAAACGACTCGTGGTGAAAAGTTCTTTCATTAGTAGCAAAACATTCAAGCTCCCCCTAAATCCCCCTTAAAAAGGGGGACTTTAAAAGTATTTTTCCCCCCTTTTTAAGGGGAGCCAGCGCTGCAGGAGGGTCTCCCTCCGT
>NZ_BAACAP010000047.1:0-7096 GCF_045865695.1 Scytonema hankhaensis NUACC26 | reverse complement strand
ATGCATAACCAAGTGAGTGTTAGGCAAACGGCGGTGAATTTCTTCAATACGACTGATTGCCAAAATTTCCCCAGTTGGCTTGCGGGTAAACTTATAAGCACCGTGGCTGGTACCAATAGCCACAGCCAAAGCATCAACTTGGGTTTGTTCCACAAAGTCAACAGCTTGGTCTGGATCGGTCAGTAGCTGATCGTGAGAAAGCTTACCCTCAGCACCGTGACCATCTTCTTTGTCACCCATACCTGTTTCCAAAGAACCCAAGCAGCCAAGCTCACCTTCTACGCTGACACCCAGCGAGTGAGCCACATTTACTACTTCGCGGGTAACGTTAACGTTGTACTCGAAGCTAGCGGGGGTCTTAGCATCAGCTTCCAGCGAACCATCCATCATGACGCTGGTAAAGTTGTTTTTAATAGCTGAGTAGCAGGTGGAAGGTGCATTACCATGATCCTGGTGCATGGTGATGGGAATGTGAGGATAGGTTTCCACCGCTGCCAAAATGAGGTGACGTAGGAAGTTTTCCCCAGCGTACTTACGAGCGCCACGAGAGGCTTGCAAAATCACAGGGCTATCTGTCTCTTGAGCAGCCTGCATGATAGCTTGGATCTGCTCCATGTTATTCACGTTGTAAGCTGGTATGCCGTAACCATTTTCTGCTGCGTGGTCTAAGAGCAGTCGCAGGGGTACAAGCGCCATAGATAGTCCTCCTAAATGTGGTTGTCAGCTAGTTGGCAAGACAAGCGTAAATTATTACGCTATTTTTAATATTATTTTAAGCTTATAGGAAATTATAACTAGTGTTGTATCTTTATGTTGAAAAACTTTAAGACTTTTCGTTAACTGTAAACATTTCTATCTCTTTTTGTAAAGAATTGTTAAGCTATTAGAGAATGGCTATCTACAGGAAGATGCGCCATAGGACGTCTCTACATTCTCAGTTTTTATGGGTCGCCCGGGATTCGAACCCGGAACTAATCGGTTAAAAGCCGAGTACTCTACCGTTGAGTTAGCGACCCGTTTGTTTCATAGACTATGTAATCATAGCACAGTCAAATCTACTTTTGTAAAGGGTCTGGGAAAAATTTATCCAGAAAGGCAGAGGGCAGAGGGCAGGAGGCAGAAGGAAATACTACTAGCTCCTGCCCTCTAAAGAGTGAGCGAACGTTCAAGGGTTTAAAACTGCATCCTTACAGGCATCTTCTGAAGGAGACGCTAAGCGATGCTATGGGCTGTGCCCTGAATCCACATTCTTTTGTGCCTTCTGCCACGCCACTTGCTGTAGCCTGTGAAACCCGTCCACCGCAGTGGCTCCTCTGCCTCCCTCCTGCCTTGTTCAATCATCTTCAGCAAATACAAAGCGATGTAACTCGCTTGGATTTGGTTCGGGGCTGCTTTCAGCAAATTTTACGGCTTCGTCTATGGTCTGCTGCACTTTATGGTCAATATCTTTGAGTTCTTCGCTAGACGCCAAGTTTTGCTCGACTAGATAAGCAGCAAACTTCTTAATGGGGTCGCGAGAGAACCAAAATTCTTTTTCTTGTTTGCTTCGCATTTCATCTGGGTCAGCGAGGGAATGACCCCGGAAACGATAGGTCAGTGCCTCAATGAGGGTAGGACCTTCTCCCGCACGCGCACGGGCTACGGCTTCTTGAGCTACGGCTCGCACGGCTAAAACATCCATTCCGTCTACTTCCACACCAACCATGTTAAACACGCTAGCTTTTTTATAAATTTCGGGTTGGGAAGTCGCACGTTCGTGAGCCATACCGATCGCCCACTTATTATTTTCTACGACAAAAATAATTGGTAGATTCCACAGAGCCGCCATGTTGAGTGTCTCAAAAAACTGACCGTTATTGGCAGCACCATCTCCAAAAAAGCAAGCAGTTACTTGGTCAGCACTTTTATCGCCCAACACCTCGCGACGGTATTTGCTCTGAAAAGCTGCTCCTGCTGCTACGGGAATACCTTCCGCCACAAAAGCGTATCCACCCAAAACACGGTGTTCGGCAGAAAATATGTGCATCGAACCACCACGTCCTTTGCTGCATCCCGTGGCTTTACCAAATAACTCCGCCAAGACTTCTTTTGCTGGTACTCCCGCACTCAAAGCATGAACGTGGTCGCGGTAAGTACTGCAAACAAAATCTTCTCCCGGTCGCATCGATCTAATAACACCAGTTGAAATCGCTTCTTGACCGTTATACAGGTGTACAAAACCAAACATTTTGCCTCTGTAGTACATTTCAGCACACTTGTCCTCAAACAAGCGTCCCAACATCATGTCCTCGTACAACACTAACCCTTCTTCTCTGGTTATTTGTACGGTTGCTGTATCAAATTTAGGTAATGTGCGTTCTTGGGTCATTATTTCTTGGTATTCCTGTCGTAAATCTTAAAGTTACTATGCGAGCAAATTTACCAAAATGCAGCGTAAGCTTTTAAAAAGATAGCATTTCAACTAGGGGCTAGCGAAACAGTCATCAAAGGCTGCTATTTGCTGACTGCTCGCTAGCAACTGTTGTAGCTTTTCGCTATAAACTATCTGTCTCGACATTCAGTTTTCTGCCTATTTACTAACAATTTCACGAGGTGCTGGCAAAAGTGCTATCCTTCTTTAGACAATTGCTATGACAGAATAACTGTGATATACTTCGGGTCTCTCTATTGGAGAAAGTGTAAAAAAGGGGGTCTTTCACCATATAGTCGGAAAAAATAGTCAGAAAATGTGGGACTCATTCTCTCTTGTTTGTTACCAGGTTGCACGTCCATTTACAGCAAAATCCTAAAAATAATCTTAAAAAGAGAAAACCTTCTCGGAAAAATGATATCTAAAGCGTGGGCAAAAGTTCTATAGAGCACATTTATAGTGCGATGTTACCCAATTGGCATAATGATAAATTTTTACAATTCAGTCATGCTGTAGGAAAATTATGTTTATCGCGCTGCAGGGGAAGTAGGCTGTGCGAATTCCGCTAGATTACTACCGAATTTTAGGCATACCGATGGCGGCAAGTGAGGAACAGTTGCGGCAAGCATACGGCGATCGCATTATGCAGCTGCCGCGACGCGAGTATTCCCATGCAGCAATTACATCGAGAAAAAAACTCATTGAGAAAGCTTACCTCGTCTTATCAGATCCTAGAGAACGTAAAACCTACGACAAACTCTACCTAGCTCATGCCTATGGTTCCGATCGCCATCAAGATAGGACAGTGGCTGTTGAAACTGTCGCTCGCGGTAATGGAGATGTTGAGTTGCTCAATCTCAACATTGAAATTGCACCAGACGAATTCGTGGGGGCGCTCCTCATTTTGCAAGAATTGGGAGAGTACGAACTCGTTCTAAAATTAGGACGCCCTTACCTACTCAGCAGAAATGGTACGGGCAAACGATACGTCAATAGCGAAGACAGCGAAGAAAATTACACCGTCGAACTGCCAGATATCATTCTTACTGTTGCTCTAGCTTGTTTAGAACTAGGTCGCGAGCAATGGCAGCAAGGTCACTATGAAAATGCGGCAATTTCCTTAGAAACAGGAGAAGAACTCTTAGCGCGGGAAGGTTTGTTTCCTAGCGGTCGGGCTGAAATTCAGTCAGACCTCAACAGATTGCGACCTTATCGTATTCTAGAGTTGCTAGCACTGCCTGAAGAAAATATAACCGAAAGAACTCAAGGATTACAGTTGTTACAGAAAGTTCTTGACGAACGAGGTGGCATTGATGGCTCAGGAAACGACCAATCGGGACTAAACATCGACGACTTTCTCAGATTTATTCAGCAACTACGTAATTACCTAACAGTTACAGAACAACACCAATTATTTGAAGCGGAAAGCCAGCGTCCTTCAGCAGTTGCAACATATTTAGCAGTTTACGCCTCGTTAGCCAGAGGATTTGCCCAACGTCAACCCGCATTAATTCGTCAAGCCAAGCAGTTACTAATCCGCTTGAGTCGGCGTCAAGATGTTCATTTAGAACAGTCCCTCTGTGCCATGCTTTTAGGGCAAACAGAAGAAGCCACTCGTGTCTTAGAACTCTCTCAAGAGTACGAAGCTCTAGCTTTTATTCGAGAATATTCTCATGATTCTCCAGACTTATTACCGGGATTGTGCCTGTATGGAGAACGTTGGTTGCAAAACGACGTATTTCCTCACTTTCGAGATTTGGTAGACCAACCAGTTTCCTTGAAAGACTATTTTTCCGATCCTGGGGTACAAGCTTATTTAGAAAACCTTCCTACAGAAGAAGAAACAACTTATGAATCGGCGGGGACTTACCCACAGCCATCCACTCAAGCACAAACAAATCGCCGCTACCAAAACGGTTATCACAAAAGTTCTCCACAAAACTTCAGACAATCTCCAACTACAAGAACGCCTGATGTAGAACAACCACAAACAAGACCAGAGGAAAGGCAAGATAATTTACGCTGGTCTCAACTTGGGTATGCCTCTCCTAGATCTTATGGCAATGTCACCAGACAAGCAGAACCGTCTGTCAACTCAGTGCCTAATACTGAATACTATGCCAGAGGCACGCATCAACATATCAATGGGACTACCAACACAACACCTTCCCAATCAAGAAGACAAGTACGACAGCCCACTCATTTAGGGTATGTCTCAGAAAACAGCCCCCTGCCATCTCGCCGTCGCCGGGTACGCAATCGGCGAGCGCAATTGCGCTTATTATGGACGATCTTAGCCTCAGCAGCAAGTATCGTTGTGTTGTGGTTTGTCATTTCAACAACGATTGGATTTTTCAAAAATCTGTTGTCCCCTAGCGCATCTCTAAAAGGCGAACAAGTCTCAGTAGCACTTAACCAACCTCCCATATCCATTCCCGACCCCACCAACGAACCACAACTTCCCACAGGGACTTTAACAGAAGACAAAGCGACAGAAATTGTTCGAGCTTGGCTCGATATCAAAGCTGCTGCTTTTGGATCGGAACACGATCTCTCCAGTTTGGAGCATATTTTAGTGAGTCCTACCCTAACAAAATGGCGGCTGTGGGGGCAACGAGAAAAAGAAAAGAATCGTTATCGGAAATACGAACATACTGTAAAAGTAGAATCCTTAGAAACCAATCGAACCTCCCAAAACCAAGCAGCAGTGGAAGCAGCCGTCACTGAAGCCACAGAATTTTATGAAAACGGTGAAAAGAAAAGGTCAGATAAAGAAAAACTACGAGTCAGATACGATCTGATTCGTGTGGACGATGGGTGGCGTATCCGCGATATGTCAGTCCTCAACAAAATCAGTATGGTTTAACACTGGTCACTGGTCACTGGTCACTGGTCACTGGTCACTGGTCACTGGTCACTGCATCTAATTGAGAGTTCCATTTCTACCCACTTATGGGCTAGTAAGCGATGGACTCGTTGGCGTAACACATCCCAGTTAACTGGTTTTGTGAGATAGCCTGCTACTCCTGCATCAATTGCGCGATCGCGAGACTTCTTGTCCTCAAGAGCCGTAATCATTAAAACTGGGGGACAGCGATCGCGCAAAAGGGTTTGTAGTTGAGAGCAACACGTAAACCCATCCATCTCTGGCATCATAGCATCCAATAACACTATATCTGGCGGTTGTGCTTGACAGATATCTAGACATTGTTGTCCGTTGCTAGCCTCAGCAACAGAATATCCTTCTTTTTCAATAGCCTGACGCAGTACAAATCGCATTGGCTTTTCATCATCTACAACCAGAATTACAGGTGGATTGCTGTCGAAGACGGTATTTATCATCCTGGCTCCTTGGATGCCTTCACTAATTGCAAAGAAGTTCTACCCGTTGATACTCTTTTTTTTATTCTTTGACCAGCGTAAAACTACATAGAAAATATCCACTTTCTCTTGTGGTACGGAGAGCAGCGCCATGCGGGGGGAACCCCCGTTGAGGCGACTGCGGAGCTTCTAGCCCATTTCTCTTGTGGTACGGAGAGCAGCGCCATGCGGGGGGAACCCCCGTTGAGGCGACTGCGGAGCTTCTAGCCCGTCTTTCAGCATAAGCGGGCGAGGACGCCCACCCTACAAGATGAATATTTTATTTTTTAGAATTCTGTATGCAAAATGAAACATTTCTTCACAAATAAAAAAATTAATACTTCAGAATTATGAAGCTTTATGTTCTTAATACTTTTTGCATAATTCAAAAATGACAGGACTATATTCAAGATTGCTATCATGTTCTGCCTTCTGGCAGTTTCGTTACATATTTTTTTTGAAATATTCTGATGTTAACGCTCACTCATATATTGAGAATTATTGAGCGATCGAGTTCCAAGTAAAGTTTATTTTCTTTTCGTGCAAGAGTCAGCAGGCGACTGTTACTCTGTGAATATGTGAATTTATAGAAAAGTTCCAACGAGTGTTTTAATTTCTTAACCAAGCTTCACAACAACCAAATAATCCTTAGGCTATAGACCAAATAGGTTATTTGTTAAGACTATTTCAAGGCTAACGATTCATTAAATTATGTTAATTCAATTTCCTAGACCACGTATGAAACATTATCATTTGGAATGGATCGCAGAATGGTGTCAGGACAACGGCTGGACAGATTTGTTTGAGGAGCGCCGGAATAACTATTGGGCTTTTCCACCTGGTGCAGTCATGCCCGAACCCATTCCAACTCAAGTATTAAGATTGATTAAGAGTCAAAAGGGAATGACTGTAGACGAGAAGTTTTGGTCAATTTCAGCAGTAGTAGGTACTTTCGCTGCAGTTATTTCTACCTATTTGTTGAAATGTCCCATGCCGCTTGTTTTGGCTTTTGCTTTTGATGCAGTCACAGCCGCTCGACTAGAAATTGAAGAAGCGTAAATAGTTGTTAGTAGATAGTGGTTAGTGGTTAGTGGTACAAGAACCAACCAATAACAACTAACCAATAACCAATTCAAATCTTTATTTCTTCATCCTGTCTGTTAAAGCGTTCAATAGTTTGAAGGTCTTTCTCTTCTTCATCGTATATTTTAGGGTTGACTCCGATTTACTACGATATGTTGTTACGCCTACTGATACTTTTAAGCTGAACATAATTGAACATTGCTGCTCAAGTCAGCTACAACCTCAGTAGCAGAAACAGTGCTA
>NZ_BAACAP010000046.1:0-6662 GCF_045865695.1 Scytonema hankhaensis NUACC26 | reverse complement strand
AACATAAGGCATTGATTGTTGTTAACGCTTTATATAACAAGATTTAAGCCTTTGGAAAAAGGTAGCGATTCGGTCGGGATTAGGAAACTGCGATATCACGAAAAGTTCCAACACTTGGGGAAAATGAGACTTTACAAATCCCTGTGGCACCGTTGCGATTTTTAGCGACGTTAATTTCCATTACTCCAAGATCTTGTGTATCAGCATTGTAATAATCATCTCGGTAAAGAAGTAGTCCTATATCCATATCTTGCTCAATGTCACCTGAATCTTTAATATCAGCCATTGTTGGGCGTTTATTCGTTTGGTTTTCTACACCTCTATTAATTTGAGCTAATGCTATAAATGGGACATCAAATTCTTTAGCAATGTCTTTAAATGCACCAGAAAGTTTACCAACTACTTGAGCTCTATTAGCTGCGCTTCTATCACCAAGTTTTTGGATATAGTCTATTACTACTATACCTAAATTACCTTGAGAAGACTTGACTCTTCGCAATACAGAGTAGATTCTTGAGGGATTTAGGTAAAGTGCAGGTGTATCGTCAATGATAATAGGCAATTTAAGCAAAGTACATAAAGCCTGTTTTAAGTTATCTATTTCATCTCGGTATATTTGGTTACGAATAAGTCTACTAGAATCAATACCAGAATGCATCGCTAAAAATCTTTTAGTTAATTGTGACTTAGACATTTCAGTAGAAAAGAAAACCACAGGTAATTGTTGTATGGCAAGAGAATTAGCCAAATGGCAAGCTAACCAAGTTTTCCCCATTGATGCTCTAGCAGCAATTACAATTAAATCTTGCTTATTTAATCCTCCAATCAATGTATCTAAATCGGTTAAACCAGTAGTAAAACCTGGAGTATATCCTTGTTTGAACTCTTGCAATACACTCATTAGACAATCGCTTATTACCTGTGGCTTAAATTTATCGGCGGCTAGTGAAGTTAAATGAAAGATTTTACTTTCGGACTGTTCTAATACTTCCTTAATTTCTTTTGTCACATCATAGCCCAACTCAAGAATTTCGTTACCAACCTTAATTAGCTGCCGACGTTGGTATTGAGCTAAAACCAAAAGTGCTGTGTGGTCTATATTTACTGTCGAGACTTTTCTATCCACCAATTTACTTAGCTGACTTCTACCGCCAACTTTAGTTAGCAGCTTCTGGTCATGAAGCCAGCTAGTTACTGTTAATAAATCAGTGGGTTGATTTTGGCGGTACAATTCTAAAATTGCTCGATAAATTTGTTGGTGAGCAGAAACATAGAATTTTTCTGGTGTCAAAATATCAACAATTTTGGCGAGAGCATCTGAATCTAATAAGCAACTAGCAAGTACGCTTGATTCTGCTTCAATATTTTGTGGAGGTAATTTATCAGCCATCTGCTTGACCTTCAAATATAGTACTAATATTTACAAGTTCTTCTCGGGATGCAAACTCTCTATTCAATAGTGTGGCGTTTCTGGAAAGAATTTCCGGTTGTTTTGAAAGTTTTTCTGGCGAGTGGGAGTGCTGTAAATTCTCGGTTTTTTTCCAACGTTCTTTTATTGCACTCGCTAACCACCCACCAGGGTTATCAATATTTATTCGCTCTTGTTCATATTTATAATACTCAATAGCGGCTAAAACATCTAACTCTGTAGCAGCGTTAATCAATTTGGTTAAATTCTTATTGAGTGTTATTCCTATTTTATCTAGTTCACATAATATACAGTCACTGACAATTTGTGATTTTTGGGTCAAGGGAATTACTTTACTATCAGTTGTTGGTTGACTTACTGATTTTAAACGATTTTCTAAAGTCTCTATAATTTCTTTTTGACGTTCAACTTGCTCAATTAAAGAATGAGTTCTATAAACTTGTCCTGCTAATGCTTCATTTTTACGTTTAAGTTCCGCATGATCTTTCTCTAATTCGTAAATCCGTTTTTTTAGGCGTTCAATCACTTGAGAATGAGCTTTGGCAGTAACAGGAGGTCGCACAGTTGGACTTGATGGCATTAAGGATTGTTGGTTACGTAATTGAGCTATATGTGCTTTGAGTTCGGGATATTTATATAAATATGGAACACTAACATTCGCTTCTTTAGCAATAGTTTGGAAGTTGATTTTTGCCCCAATTTTTTGTAAGCGTTCAATGGCTTTATTCACTTTTTCTAATGTCTCTTGCTTGCGGGCTAATTGAGTATCAGTAAGAGTTTTAATTCGAGCTTCTTTAGTGTTGGAATGACTCATACTTCCTCCTGTAAGCTAGCAATAATTTTGTCTATTTGGTCAGCTTGTCGCGCAAATTGCTCAACTAATACATCATGTCCCTGAGTCAGGGCTGTTGATTCTTTCGCTCTCAGCAAGTCACGAAGCTTGATGTAGGTTTGTAATTTGTCAGCAGTAGCAACAAAATGGCTACAAGTGTAGCAAGCTCTAAATTTATTGCAGCACCGATCTAAAGGGAGTCCACAATAACCATAAATAGGAGTATTAATATGGTTGCCTTCTAACTCTAATTGATGAGCGCGTGGATTCTCCCAAAAGGACTTAGGCATCGATTCATAGTAAAGAGGTTTTCCCTCTATATTGAATAAGGCTTTTTGAATGTACCCTGCCTCTTTTTCAATCAACTCACAACTAACATGAGTGTAGTAAGTGCTGGTAGTAGCTAAATGTCTATGTCCAGCCCATGCACTAACTATTGCTAAATCATGTCCCATCTCAAATAGTTGAGTCAGACGAGTAGAGCGAAGTAGTTTAGGGCTGAAGGAAACTAGTTTTCCATTATCATCCCTAATATCAAGAACACTGATAAGACAATTGATAGCTTTTTGTAGTGGACTCGGAATTAAGATTACTTTCTTTACAGGTTTCAGTTTTGGTTGAGATATGTCTGTTTGAGATACATTTTGATAGTGACAAAATAAATACTCCCATGATTCACCCCAGAGATTTTCAATATATTCTTGCTGTTCAAAAACAACTTTTGCAATTGTTCTGGTAATCGGAACTTCATGCCAGTCATTAGTTTTAGGACGTTGCCAAATAATTTTCCAATGTTCACCTTCTTGCACTAAACAATCTTTTTTTAAAAAAGCCAACTCACTACAACGCATGGCAGTAAACATCGCTATAATCCACATCCGAGCAATTGGGTCGGGAAGTTTATGTAGGTTAGATTCAATTTGTTCTCGAACAGTATTAGTTAAAGGGTCTGTATTCTGTTTATAATTTTTGGGGAAGTCAGTGTCACGAATAATATCTTGGCTGACATTAAATAAGTTTCTTTGGTTGCCAAACATAAAAAAGCTTCGTAAATCGCCTAATCTATCTTTGATAGAACTTTTTCCTACTTTTTTACTTTTTAACCAATCTACAAAGTCAAAAACAGTTTCTCGGTTGATTTGAGAAATATTGGTGATATTTTTCTCGTCAAGATAATGAGAAAATTTTCGCAATCCCACTAAACGCTGTTGAATACCTGAGTCGGATTTTTGAGATTTACATAAATGGTGAATATATTGCTTGGCTAAATGGATAAACCAATCCATAGCTAATGAATCAAAGTTAACAATATATTGAGAGCGCTTAATCACCTGTTTTGGGTTAATTGCCCTTAAATCCCACAAATTATCATCAAAGTTAAATGGCTTGACAGGGGGTAAACTTCCAGAAAAGCGGCTAATATTACTATTGCTGATATCAATCGATTCAAATGTAGAAGCTTTACAAACTTGACAAATAAACTCTTGTTTACTGGAGTTACGTCCAATTGGAAATACACTTCTAGCATGACAAGCGGGGTTGGGACAAGCAAATTCTCCTACGCTGTAATCTCGACGCCAATTTATTTTTGATTTGAGCTCATAAGTTTTAAATGTATAAAATTGGCTTTCATGTTTCCCACACTTAGGACAGCGAAAAAGTTGTTTATTTTTATATTTTCCAGCTAAATTCATACCGGGAAGTGAACAAGCAGGACACATGAACTCTTTGAGGTAATCTTGTTTCCAGTTAATTTCTACCATTAGTTACCTTTAACCCTTTAATTCTCACTGACAAATTCTGAAAATCTATTTCTAAACCTTGTTTTTGTTTAACCATCCCCAATTGGTCGGCCAGCTTAAGTTCTGATTCTACTTGCTTTAAATCTTCTACTAAATAAGGTAAATCATCAGTCGAAGTTCGCCAATGTTCACATCGCCAACAAGCATTGACTGTTTGACAAGGCGATTTGATTACTGGACGATGACACTCACCATACTGTGTTGTAATTTGGTACATCTTACGGCGCATCAATTCTGTAATAGCATTCTGAGGTTGATGTTCCAAAACTACTTGACCTGATATATCGACATACTTTTTTGATTTCATTAACTCTTCATATTCGTTACTCAAAACTTGTTTGAGAAGATGTTTATAATGTCGCTGCATATCAGGGGAACGATGTCTAAGATATTTTTGAATAATTAAATCTCTGATGCCTGCATTTGTAAGAACTGTACCAACTGTACGACGGAACTGATGTGAAGCAAAATGCCAAATTTCACCATTATTTGAAGTAATTTTAGATTCGGAAGCCAACTTATTCAACCATTGGTTAAAAGTACTTAAACTCATCACTCTTGGCGCTGGCATAAAACCATGTCTATTGCCTCGATTACTACAAAATAATTGCTCGTAGTCGTTTTTAAAGTGATGTCTTATATATTTTTGTTGCTCTTTGATAATAATTGCCAACTCTGGAATAATTGGCATCTCGTCAATAGTTCTATATTTTTCAGTTGTAAAACGCAAACGCCATTGTGTACCTCGTTTTCTCAAACAATCAAGAGGTAAGTTGAGAAGCTCCCCGACTCTGATTCCTGTGGTTTTAATAATTATTACCATCCTTTGTATGGGTTCTGGAAGAAAATGTAGATTCTGTTCTAATTGATTCCAAACTTCTTCAGGAATATATTCAATCTCATCATTTTTCGGACCTCTCATTGGCAAACGTTTTCCTTGAAACCAGTATGTACTAACATCTAACCATCCTGATAATCGACAAACATCAAAAAAATCACCCAAAGTTATATAGTGGCATGAAATTGTTCTTTTAGCTAAGTTAAGAGTCTGTAGGTAATCGTCAAACTCTTGAAAAATTTGAGGGTTAATTTGCTCAGATGTCTCAACTGATTTTTGAGTTAAAAATCTAGAAAATCTGTTCAAATGACTGATTTTATGCGCGAGATATTGAGGGGTTAAGTTTTGACGAATTTTTGTTAGTATGTAAAATTTTACTAGTATTTTTAACCAATCTGGCAGGAGGTTTTCAAAGTTTAATGTTAATTTTTTACTATGTGGGTTAACTCTTAGTCCCAAATCATCAATTGTGTGCCAAAGATCCTTTTTTAGTAAAGGGTTAGCTAAAAGTAATTTCGCCTCTTGATTCTGAACAAAAAATTGATAATCCGATAACGGCTCAAGTTCATTCACCTTTTTCTTCCTCAATCTCAATCACTTTTAACAAATCATTCTCATCAATTATGTGAGAATAAATATCTAAGGTGGTCTGTACTGAAGTGTGCCCTAACAGATATTTTACTCTATCAACATTCATGCCTGCTTTCAAGATTCGCGTAGCGAACGAATGCCTCATTAGGTGTGGATAAACTTTAATTCCTGTCTTTTTTGACAATCGAGAAAACATGGTGTTGAGTACCCTCAAATTCATCGGTGCGCCGATATTTCCTGACCAAATGTTGACAAATACGTAATCAGAATTTTTATCGGGATATTCATGAATTAGGTAATCGTTGTAAAGAATCAATAACTCTTTTGGGACAGGAATAACTCTTTCTTGACCTTTTACTCTTGCTCCATTAGAGTGATTTTGACGTTGTACTACTCGAATTGTATGGTCGTCAAAGTCTCCGATATCTTCATGACATAATCCTAAAAGCTCTCCTTTTCTCATTCCCGTACTATTGAGCATTAATATAATTAGTTTGTCTCGTAATCGATGACAATTATTTACCAAGGTTTTTATTTGTTCATCCATTAAACAACCAGGAAATATCTTCGGCTCTTTGAGCTTGACCAATTTCTGGCGGGTTGGCTTGGATTTAGCGATTCCTTGTAGAAGTCCTTTTCGAGTTGTTCCCTTTGTAATTATCCATTGGTCAAAATGCTTAGAGTCAATAGTTTTATTCGCTAAATGGTATTCATAAAAATTAGTGACGACGGTAATAACGATGTTAATGCTTCTCTGTGTCCGTTTAGCTTGAACTGCTTGCAACCTGACAATTTTACTGGGTTCTCCCACGTGCAGAAAGTAGGCAAAATCTTCTAGGTCAGAAAGCTCAACATTAACCCAGTCAAGGTTCTTCAGTGCTAGAAACTCCCACCAAGCTTTTAGTGCGTAACCGTATGTCTCAACTGTATTGGGAGATTTAGAACTGGTGAGATAGGTTAGGTACCGTTGAACAGGTTCAACCACTTGATAGTCGTCATCCAACATCACCCATACAGTTTGTTCTGTGTAAGGGTCAATTCCTTTTTGAAGTGAAAGTCTCATTTTTACGTTGTATAGGAAATCATACAGCATGACTTTAACTTAATACGACGTTCTCAAAAAAGCTCCTAAATTTTGTTGTTGTTGACTTTTTCTTTGTATTACTTTAT
>NZ_BAACAP010000045.1:0-6594 GCF_045865695.1 Scytonema hankhaensis NUACC26 | reverse complement strand
AAACTCTCAATTCTGCTCAAACTTCATTCCCACAAGATATTAATTTCAATAACCAGGACATTCAACCTGCTCAAAGTACTCCTATCGAGTCAGTCAATCCCACAGTTGACGTGGGTAGAACCGATAGAACTGCCGATACTCCAATTGTACAAACAGCATTAACACAACCAACGACACCAAATCCAATTTCCACATCTAACACAGTCGTTGAAAGCGAACAAGAATCGCTTGTGGCAAAAATATTTCCTCAGCAAGCAACTTTCAGTTCCCCTCAAACTTCATTCCCACAAGATACCAGTTTCAATAACCAGGACATTCAACCTTCTCAAAGTACTCCTATCGAGTCAGTCAATCCCGCAGTTGACGTGGATAGAACCGATAGAACTGCCGATACTCCAATTGTACAGACAGCACTAACACAACCAACGACACCAAATCCAATTTCCACATCTAACACAGTCGTTGAAAGCGAACAAGAATCGCTTGTGGCAAAAATATTTCCTCAGCAAGCAACTTTCAGTTCCCCTCAAACTTCATTCCCACAAGATACTAGTTTCAATAACCAGGACATTCAACCTTCTCAAAGTACTCCTAATGAGTCAGTCAACCCCACAGTTGACGTGGATAGAACCGATAGAACTGCCGATACTCCAATTGTACAAACAGTACTAACACAACCAACGACACCAAATCCAATTTCCACATTTAATAAAGTTGTTGAGAACGAACAAGCATCGCCTGTGGCAACAACATCTGTTCAGCAACCAACTCTTGATTTCCCTCAAACTTCATTCCCACAAGACACCAGTTTCAATAACCACGACATTCAACCTTCTCAAAGTACTCCTAACGAGTTAGTCAATCCTACAATTGAAGTAGATAGAACGGATAGAACAGCCGATACTCCTGTTTTACAGACAGGACAAGAATTACCAGATCTAGCTTTCGATAATCTATCACCACCTCAAGGTTATGCTGTTGGCGGACAAGTCGTTGCCCTCAGTAGCCCAAATAAACAGCAAATAGCAGCCTCAGATACTGTACCTGCCATGCTTACTCCTGGTGAGTTTGTGGTTAATGCTAAAGATGCACAAAAAAACCTCAGTTTGCTGAAGCAAATTAACAATGGTAATACAATATCAAACTATTTACAAACCTCTTCTTTATCAAGAAAGATAGAAGACAGGAGACAAGAAGTAGAAAAGAAGCCTACTTTTTTCAAACAACAAAAAATTGCCCAGTTAGGCTTACCTAAAATGTTAGGTTCTCTCGGTTCGTCTTCTTTGCAATTAAAGACTGAAAACCTAAATCTTTCAACGCTTAGTTCTCTTGAATCAAATTCAAGGGAAAACAAAATGGGAGAGGGGAATCAAAGCATATCCCATTATTCTTTAAGCCCTTTGATTTTTAAAAAGCAAGTTTCTCCTAAAGATTCATCTTCTCAGGATGCTGATTTACCTTCTCAATGGTCGAGCATTGAAGAATTGGCGAAGGGAAACAGTCTTACTACAAACTCTATTGGCTTTACTTCTTCCAAACCTATTGGTGAAGAATTTACTTCTCAAAATTTAGCAAATTCTCTAAAGTCAAAATCGTCAAGAGCTTTTACACATCAATTACCTGAAATTAAGAGCTTTGCAAAGGGTGGACAAGTCACAGCAAGTCAAACACAAATGAGCGTACAACCTTCTAGGGAAACAGTAGAACGACCATTGTTGCCAACAAGCGAAGTTGACGATCGCTCTTCTACACTTTTTGAAACACTAGCTCATGAAATCTATTACTGGTTGCGGCAGAGGTTAGAAGTTGAACAAGAGCGTTATGGCTTTTATTCTGGTCGCGGTCGTATACCTTGGTAAATTCTAATTCACTTGAGTGTAGGAGAACAATTCAAATGGCACTTGAAAAAGCAATACTAAAGGTTGTATCTGGTGACCCATTATCAGATCCCTCTGCTAAGGATATTAAGTTTATGTTTAATCCAACAGAAATGAGTTTTACTAGGTCGTCTAGTTGGGATTATGACAGGGGTGCTAGGGGTCATGGCTTGTTACCTAAAGCTAATTTCTCTGGGATCGATCCTTATAGTTTATCTCTGAACAAACTTATATTTGATACTTATGAAAATAAGGGTCGAGCTTCTACTGGAGAAAATTTGATAGATATTATTGAAAATATTAAAAAAGGTGTCAGTGCTCCTGATGGGGAAAATAAGCGCCCTCCTATTTATATTTTGTCGTGGGGAGGAATGGAATATTTTTATTGTGTAATGACTAGGTTAAGTTACACTTTCACTATGTTTTTAGCTAATGGAACACCTGTGCGGGCGTTAGTAGACATTGATTTAAGAGAAGTCGATCCCACAAATTTACCAGGTGGAAGGATTACGAATATAGCTGCTTCTCGTCAAGGAGGGCGATCGCCACTCAATAAATCAAACCCTTCTACCAGTGGAAGTAGGAGTGTACAAAATAAGAATAATACTGCTGCTCTTGAATCGTTACTTAAAAACAATTGAATTGAATAGGAGTCCTATAATTATGTCGGATAGTCTTTATTTGTCTCGTCCATTTCTCACAATTGCTGGTCGGAATGCTCCTCCTGAATTGGTTGACGATATAATACAGATTTCTGTAGAAGAAAGTTTACATCTACCATCAATGTTTACATTGCTGGTACATAATGCTTATGATTGTGCAGACCAAGAGGACAAACAACCTTGGAAAAATGAAAAGTATTTTAAAATTGGTGATTCTATAGATATTGGTTTTGCTACTAGTACAACCAGATCTCCTGAGTTTAGCCAGGAGGAAAAAAATTATGTCATCAAGAATGGTGAAATTGTCGCGTTCGAAGTCTCCTTTACAGATAAATCTGAAGCTCCTATTATTATTCGTGGTTACGATACTGCTCATCGCTTACATCGCGGTCGTCATAACCGCTCGTTTTTAAACCATACTGCTGGAGAAATTGTTAAAAAAATTGCATCTGAAGCAGGGATCTCGGTTTGTCAGGTGGATGATAAAGGCGGACAGTATGATTATCTATTCCAAGAAAATCAAACAAATTGGGAGTTTTTACACGAACTAGCTGCTTTGAATGGGATGGAACTCTTTGTCCAAAACAATAAATTATACTTTCGGACGCCTAAGAGCGAATCTTCTTTGAAGCTGAAATGGTTAATTGACGTTACTCATTTTCACCCTCGCGCCACAAGTGCTCAACAGGTTAATGCTGTAGAAGTACGTAGTTGGGACTACACAAAAAAACAACCAATTGTCTCAACTGCTAACTCAGAAAAAGTTGTGACTCAATCTGGTCTTGGTGAAGGAAGCAGTACTAGTAGCGATTATCATCTCAAAGAACCTCCCACAATGATTGTTGTAGACAAACCTGTATCTACAGCACAGCAAGCAGATGCGATCGCTCAAGCTTTATGTAATGAACTTGGAGGGGAGTTTATTTATGCAGATGGGCGAGCCGAAGGCAATCCTCAAATCCGACCGACACGAATTATACATCTAGAGGGAATGGGCGATCTCTTCAGTGGCGATTATTACGTCACGGAAACACGTCACCTTTATAGGGAAAGAGTTTATAAAACTGAATTCAGCGTGCGGGGGTTACGCAGTAATAGTTTGTTGACAACCATAGCCCCTCCAATCCGTTTGCGACCAGCACAAACTTTCTTAACGGGTATTGTCACTGACAATCACGACAAAGACAATATGGGTAGGGTAAAAGTAAAATTTCCTACCTTAACTGAAAAACATACCAGTAATTGGGCTAGAGTGGTAGGACTGGGTGCTGGACAAAACCGAGGATTTTACTGTTTGCCTGAAATAGGAGACGAAGTTCTAGTAGGATTTGAGCATGGTAATATCACTCGACCCTATATTATTGGTGGAGTTTGGAACGGTGTGGATACTCCACCTGAACTAGTAGATGATACGATTCAAAATGGCAAAGTACGACTGCGAACTATTAAAACTCGTACAGGTCACACTATTGAATTTGTAGAAGAGGATTTGGGGCGTGGGAGCGAAGACAAAAACTACGCTGGAGTCTATATCCGCACTTCTGGCGGGCATCATGTACGCATGAAAGATTCGACTTCTGCAAAAGGGGTCACAATTACGACTTCTGGGGGACACCAGATTAGTTTAAGCGATCGTCCTCAAAAGTCAGTTGAAATTAAAACGACTACTGGTCAAAACTTGACCTTTAATGATGATGGCATGACAGTAACTTTGCAAACAGCAGGTATCATTAATATCCAAGCTGCGGCGGATGTCAATATAAATGCCGCAGGTGCTGTTGGTATTGAGGCTGTGGGAGATGTGAATTTATCTGCTGCAGGTGCTGTCACTCTGGAAGCAGTCGGTGATATTAACTTGGCAGCTGTGTCAATTTCTATGGAAGGTATAGTGACAGCTAATGGAATACCAATAGTATAAAAAATTACTATTACCTTTGCAAAAAGTTTCAATTCAATAGAGGAGAATATATATGTCTTATTTTACTAAACCGGTTAGGACACAACGTTTAATGACTTTGGGATTTTTTAGTGCAATTATAGCTGTATCGAGCGCTACGATTAACAGTACGAGGATATTAGCTTTTGGTAGTCTTAATCCTCAAGTTACAACTCAAGCTGATGAATACACAACCCAGTCAGATTTGTATGCACTTAACTCGTTTGACAAACAGTTTGTGACTGCAGCAGCCCAAGGAAATTTAACAGAAGTAGAACTTGGAAAACTAGCATTAAAACAAGCAAGTCAAACAGAGGTAAAGCAGTTTGCCGAACGTATGATTCAAGACCATACGCAAGCATATAATCAACTCAAACTATTAGCTGGTCAACAGAATATTGCTTTTCCAACAGCTATAGGTAAGCAAAATCAAGAAACCTTAACTAAATTGTCAAAGTTGTCGGGTTCTACTTTTGACCAAACATATATGAATACTATGGTAGAAGCTCATACAAAGACTCTATCTTTATTTGAGCAAGAAGGACAACAGGGTTCCAATCCAGCTTTAAAGGCTTGGGCTGCAAAGATTATCCCAACGGTTAAAGAGCATTTACAAATAGCTCGCTCAATTGTGAGTTAAAACTGAGTAGGAATAGCCTCTTTAAGGCTATGGTGTACACACAAGTAGATTTACCCCCCTTAATCCCCCCGATGGATTGGGGGGAAACTCAATTTCCAGTTCCCTCCCCAATCCATCGGGAGGGTAAGAGTGGGGTAAAACATAAACTCAAACTTTCATGTACAGACTCATACTTAGCTCGTTTGGGGGTAGATTTTGGTTGGTTAATTATTTTTGACCAACGTTCTAAAGCACCACTCCAGAGATGAGAATTGTAGGGCGCAAAGAGCATTGCACCCTTGACGAATTTAATAACTTCTTCCGTTTTCTCGGATTCTATGAATCTCGTGAGAGATTTTATTTAAATCGTGGTTAAGATGTCGTTGCTCTTGTGAAGTTAAAAATCCTCCATTTCTTCTCATATCGTAAATGCGTTTTTCATTCACTGCTGCTTCACGGTTTTCTAAATGGTGAAACTGATATGGTGTAATTTGTCCTTCTCTGGCACCATCAAAAATACGTTGTTGTTGAGCAGACTCTCGATGATAAATTTCGCCAGCAGAAGCTATTTTTGGGTTCAAGAAAACAGGAGCGAGGACTAGGGGAAGAACATAGAGCGTTTTCATAGTGGTGTTTTTCCTAATTTGATAAGTGGATATTGTTTAGGGAAGCCAATCTCTAAGCTGTTTCTTTAAGAGTAAGTCAGAAAAGTAAAGAACTCAGAAAGATTTGTTTTCGACTTTTGGCGAATCAAATATTTTATCAAATTTGTTATTCTTAATAATATACAAACTTTATATGAGGGCTGCCTGAATGCCAGAAACGGTGAATGGTCAGCAAAACAAATATTTAGGAAGAGGTTGGGCTTTTCCATTGCAGTTGAGCGTACAGGGAGGAATACAACTTCACGCTGAAGCACAAAAGGTTAGAGAATCTATTTGGCTTATTTTACGTACTGAAATAGGCGAACGGGTCTATCGTCCTGATTTTGGCTCGCGCTTATCGGAGTTGGCGTTTGCGCCCATGAATAACGATACTTTGTTACAAATTCGTCTTTATGTTCGAGAAGCTTTGGAAAAATGGGAACCGCGTATTATGCTGGATCGGGTTGTAACAGATGCTGACCCCGTGCGAGGAAGAGTCGATATACTTATCGCTTATCGTTTAAAAAATTACCCAGATATCTATAACTTTGTTTATCCTTTTTATTTGTTAACTGAGGAGGAAGAGTAACTGTGGAATTTGATTTTTTACCTAAGTTGCCTTCTTCTAATTTAGACGATCGCACTTTTAATGAATTAGTAGAAGAGTGTATTTTGCGAATTCCGCGTTACTGTCCGGAGTGGACAGACCATAACTTGAGCGATCCTGGAATTACGCTGATTGAATTATTTGCTTGGATAAGCGACCAATTATTGCTCAGGTTTAACCAAGTTCCTCGTAAAAATTATGTTGCTTTTCTAGAATTATTAGGTATTCGCCTTCAGCCACCCGTTCCAG
>NZ_BAACAP010000044.1:0-6470 GCF_045865695.1 Scytonema hankhaensis NUACC26 | reverse complement strand
GCGTTGAGGGTGCGGTTACATTTTTTGTAACAGATATAACGGATAGTTCGCTATCTCCTTCCAAGATATCTCATCCATCAGTCTTATGATGTTATCCGTTGTCAAAATCCAAAATCCCTAAACCTTGCTAACTTCTGGGTAAGTTTTAGCTAGTTCAACTCCTTTTTGAACTAACTTTTCTCCCTCTTCTGATAATTTTTCTAATGAATCAAAACCAAATCTGTGGGCATCCCGTAACGTTTTAACAACTAATAAAAGACGACCAGAAAAGACTAAACACCAACCAAAACCTTCATGGCTTAAATCAACAACAACTTGAGATAATAAGCCTGTTTCTTGTTCGATACGAGCAGCTATAGCACGGTAAAATATCAGAATCCGCGATACAGTCATTGGTTCAACATCACCTTCAACAGGTATTTCCCGTTTCTTTTGTTTGCTAATAACAAAAGGTTTGAGCAGTAAGTCATCTGACCAATTACGAAAAGTTCCATAACTGTCTTGACCTCGAATTTGCTGCACTATTGCCTTGAGAAAAGGCGAGTTTAAAATATCGGCTGCAGCAGTTCCATTGACACTATTTGTTACACTCATACAGCAGCTTCCTCTTCTAATTCATCCTCAAAACTTTGGGAGTTTTCCTGTAGTGCTTTACGCAACCAAGGTGGTGGGCTTCCGTTTAAAGTTTGTACTAACTTGTCCAAAACATCAGCGATCGCATCTTCTTCAGAATTTGCTAAGACTGGGGTAATACCTTTTTTGATTAACTTAGCAGCAGCAGTATCGCCAATCGCCATCACATAAACAATTTTACAATCAACTAATGCATCAAGTTTTGGGCTGAGTTTATCATCATTCCCATCTTGTTTGAGATTATTATCAAACTTGAGAGTTTCTAAAAACTCATATCCATCTTTTGATACTTCATACATATCAATCTCTTTTGACCATCCAAAATGAGCATTAATATGTATTCGGTCACTGGTTGTGAAAGCAACTTTCATCCTTGTTCTCCTCTCATCAAATTGTTGGTGATGAGTTATGAGTTATAAGCAGTAAATCGACGTTTACTACAGCTCATAATTCATAACTCATAACTTTTAACCACTCACAATGACAGTTGAGACGTCTGTTTTACGCCACTAACTACTGTACGGGCGCAAGGCATTGCGCCTCTACCAACTCCCTCAACTGATGTGCTTTAGTTTCTTCTTCTTCCATAAAGATATTGGCAATATCAAATAGGATCTCTATAGTGCCTCGGTAGCCTACTTTGGTATACAAACCGTTACCTAAACGGTCAAAAATGGGAATACCTTGACGGTAAACAGGAATTCCCAAACGTTTTGCGATCGCAACAGTATGAGAACTTCCAATTAGCAGATCGGAGCCAACAGCCAATTGCTCAAAATCTTCTAGATCGCCAACAGTTACGCTATTGATTGGCAGTTTTTCCAACACGGGAGAACGAGTTGTTGTCACTGCTGCATGAATTTCAGCACCCATTGATTTTAAAAAGTAAACTGTTGAACCAAGTAAGTCTGGTTCTAGTGCTAGAGACACTCGCTTGCAACCGAAGAAAAAGTGAGTGTCTAGCATAGCATCTTGCAACTGACGGCGTTGACGGCGGTATTTTTCTGGTACTGCAGTCCCACTCAAATCTGCTAATGCTTGTAAAAAGTTATCAACTGGTTCTAATCCAGTCAGTTCGCTAAAAACTTCATAGGGAATGTTAAAGCGATCGTGCAGAATTTTTGCTGCACCCCGCATACTATCACCTAAAGCTAAAGTGAATGCAGAATTACCAATTTTTCTCAATTCTGCCAAACTCGTACCGTTAGCTGTGATTGGACTATAGGAATCTTCCAAATGACCATCCAAAGATGCAGCCAGATCGGGTACAACAATAGGTGTTAATCCAAAAGCACTGACAATCTCTTTTATCTCCTCAACATCCCCAGGAGTAAAAGCAGAACTTGGCAAAATCGCAACTTGCATCGGATGAGGATTTTGCTCGTCACTTTTTTGAGCAAGTTCTCGGACTATGCTTTCTACAGCAGCCGCATATCCATCTTGCAAAGAGCCTTTAAAATCTGGAGAAGAAACCAAGACAACTGGTAAGTTATCTAATTCTGGGTGACGTTTGCGAATACCCTTAAGAATGTGGGGCATATCATCCCCTCTAGTTTCCGTCAGTGCAGTGGTACACAAACCAATAACATCTGGCTTCGATCTTTCTGCAAGAGTCAGAATAGCTTGCTCAACATTCTCCTCTCCGCCCAAAATGGTGCTAACTTCCGACATTGCTGTGGTAGACAGAGGAATTGTTTCAGAGAAATGCTTCACCAATAAAGACTTAGCAAAAGCAGTACAGCCTTGGGAACCGTGGAAGAGTGGTATCATCCCTTTCAAACCCAACAAAGCTAAAGCAGCACCCAAAGGTTGGCTGAGTTTTAAGGGATTCACTGCAACTGATGAATTGGTAACAGTAACGATCGCCATTTAAATAACCTCCTTTAAAGAAGACACAGGGAGAGAGAGAGTAGAGGAAGTATTTTCTCCCCTGCTCCCCTGCTCAAGAGCTCCCCTGCTCTCTTTCTCCCAAGGTGCGGGCTTGCGGACTTGTTCCCACACGGGGCTATAAACAGCTTCATACAATTCTCTTGCCATTTCTACCATTCCTGTATAGCCAGCGTAGGGGTGATGGCGTTCTTGGTTGATATGTAGGAAAGGAATTCGAGCTTTTAAGGCGGTGTACTGATTTCGTCCCCCTGCAATCAACATATCAGCTTTAGTTTCTTTAATAATTCGCAAGAGTTCTTTGGGGCTTTCTTGTTCCAACATGATGCCATCTTTACCCAGCAACTTTTTGATGCGGGCTTTATCTTCTTCCGTGCTTTTCCTGGTACTGGTAGCGACAACTTCCATTCCCAAGTCTTTAGCTGCAGAAATGATAGACCAACTCTTCACTCCTCCGGTGTAGAGAACAATACGCTTTCCTTTCAATTTCTCACGATAAGGAGCGAGTGCTATATCGAGAGCAGCTGTTTCTTCTGCAATCAGCTTTTCAGTACGCTCTTGTAAATCCGAGTCGCCCAACTTTGCAGCAATATTCCGCAAGCAGCGGTTCATATCTTCTATACCATAAAAAGACTCTTCCGTGTAGGGTATACCATAGCGCTCTTCCATTTTAGTTGCCATATTAAGCAGCGCTTTGGAGCAAATCATCACATTGAGCTTCGCCCGGTGAGCGTAACAAATTTCTTGATAACGAGCATCACCTGTAATTTTTGATAAGACTCTGATACCTAATTTCTCAAATAGTGGCAAAACGCTCCACATTTCACCTGCAACATTATACTCGCCAATAAGATTAATATCATAAGGTGTAGTATACTCTGGCTCACCTAAACGCTTTTTCCCACACCTTAATGCGATAAGCCTTTATGCTTAACGGCTGGAGCCGTATCGCACTGCGACTGACTTGAAATTATTGTACTTACCAATAACGGGTGACTGTATAGTTATCTAACATGGCATCTACACTAATAATCGGGATCTGTTCTGTAAGTGATTGAGCAACCAAAAGCCGATCGAAGGGATCTTTGTGATGAAATGGCAGAGTTACGATTCTGGCTACATGAGCAACTTTAATCGGTAATATTTCCAATTCATTAACTTGAAGTTGATGCTCCATCCATGTTTCAAAATTTCCAGGAATCTGATACTTACCAAGACTAATTTTGATAGCAATTTCCCAATAAGAAGCGGGACTGAGCAAGATGTCATTGAGGGGATCGACAATCAAATTACGGGCAACTTAACTGAGGGTACGATCGTTGAGTACAAACCAGAGGAATGCCTGAGTATCTAGCAGAAACTTCATGGCATATAATCGTGAAAGTCTTCCAAGTGGGTTTCATCTTCGGATAGGATGATTAGAGTTCCGATTGCACTACCAGGCTGGCGAGGTTTGCGGGGTGATTGGAGTTCAGCAATTAGTCTAGCGACGGTGCGATTGCCGGAAAAAATCTGCACTTCTTCACCGGGTTGCAGACTTGCAATCAGTTCGGGTAAACGAAGTTGGGCTTCTGTTAATGGAATCCGTGTCATTGTTATGTGCTGTTGGATTGCTAGCCGACACTTTTTATAGTAGCTTGAAATATAGTAACTTGAACCAGCCAGTCTCAGGAAACGCCCGATAAACTTAATTAGAGTTATCAGTTAGCTGTTGAAAACGTTCATGCTCGCGGATCTGCTCAAAGTTTGAGTCAGTTTTTGCTAATTCTCGCCATTGATTAGGCTTCAATTCTATTGCATATTGTAAATTCTTTATTGCCTGTTCAACATTATTTTGCAAGGCATAAATGCAGGCTCTTCTATACCAAGCAAAACTATTATCTCTCTGTAATTCGATGGTTTTATCATAGGTATTAAGAGCATCATCATAGCGTTTCAATTTCTCCAACACCAAGCCGCGTTCATTCCAAGTCCAGATATTATCAGGCATCAATTCAATGGCCTGGTTGTAATTGATGAGTGCTTCTTCATAGCGTTTTAATTGCTCCAACACCCAACCGCGACGATTCCAAGTCCAGACATTATCAGGTATCAATTCAATTGCTCGGTTGGAATTGATAAGCGCTTCTTCATAACGGTTCAATTTCTCCAGCACCCAACCACGATAGTTCCAAGACCAGGCATCATTAGGCATCAATTCAATTGCCCGGTTGTAATTGATAAGTGCTTCTTCATAGCGTTGCAATTGCAACAGCACCCAACCACGACGGTTCCAAGTCCAAGCATCATTAGGCATCAATTCAATTGCCCGGTTGTAATTGATGAGCGCTTCTTCATAGCCTTCTAATTTCTCCAGTACCCAACCGCGACGGTTCCAAGTCCAAGCATCGTTAGGCATCAATTCAATTGCCCGATTGTAATTAATGAGTGCTTCTTCATTGCGTCCTAATTCCTCCAACATCAAACCGCCAAGATTCCAATTCCAGCCATCATTAGGCATCAATTCAATTGCCCGGTTATAATTGATAAGTGCTTCTTCGTAGCGTTTCAATTGCAACAGCACCCAACCGCGACGTTTCCAAACTTGAACATTAGGTTTATTAATTACCTTATTATAAGCAACGAGTGCCAACTTATACATTTTAAAGCGGACTAAGACATTACCGAGAAAATGCCATACACTCTGTGGCTGACGAATCAAAACGAAAACGCCAATAGCACCTAGAAACAAAGCACAATCCCATCGGTTGAAAAGCGCGAATCCATCCACCGAATATCGCAGTAAAACATTAAGTTGATCGGAGAATACAAAGACTGAAGTGTTTAAGAATAACGTATAAGATGGGACAAACCAAGGTAATGTACTAACGAAAATAAGCCATAATAAGGTAAACTTTCTTAATTGAGTTCGGAACTGCTTAGGAAGCCAAGGTTCAATAATACCGAAGCCATCTAGAGGCGGAACAGGCATTAAGTTGAACAGAATAAAAAACAGATGCAAACAAATAAAGAAAGCTAAGGCTGCTGAGAACCAGTACGGCAAATTCCAAGCTAAACTTACCTGAAAAAAAATGGTCAGCAGTAGGGTGACGAGTAAACTAGCAAATGGTCCTGCTGCTGCAACAGCACTCTGCCACCCGCGATTTCGTAATTGACGGTGCTCAATATAGACTGCGGCTCCTGGTAAGGGAAAAGCACCCAAAAGGAAGAATAAACCGGGTAAAATGATACTGATGAGGGGGTCAGTATATTTGAGAGGATTGAGAGTCAAATACCCCTTTGTCTTCACAGACTTATCCCCACCCCAGTAGGCAACGATCGCATGTCCAAATTCATGTAAACTAATTGAGAGTAGCCAGATTAGACATAAAATAGCAGAGAAAAGCAGGGTAGCATCTTTAGCTTTGAGAATATCGAGTCTTTTTCTAGTGTTAGTATTATTGGGATTAATTCGTAAGGCTTGGGTGTAATCATCGATTGCTCCTTTCTTGTCTCCCAAACTAGCGCGGGCATTCCCTCGATTGTTGTAAGCATTAGAATTGTTAGGATTAATTCGTAAGGCTTGGGTGTAATCATCAATTGCTCGTTTATAGTCTTTCAGACCCTGATAAGCATTACCTCGATTGTTGTAGGCATTAGAATTGTTGGGATTAATCCGCAAGGCTTGGTTGTAATCATCAATTGCTCGTTTATAGTCTTTCAGATCGTGATAAGCATCACCCCGATTGTAGTAACCACCAGCATTGTTAGGATTAATTTGTAGGGCTTGGTTGTAATCATCAATTGCTCGTTTATAGTCTTTCAGATCGTGATAAGCATCACCCCGATTGTTGTAGGCATTAGAATTTTTGGGATTAATTTGTAGGGCTTGGTTGTAATCATCAATTGCTCGTTTATAGTCTTTCAGACCCTGATAAGCATTACCTCGATTGTTGTAGGCATTAGAATTG
>NZ_BAACAP010000043.1:0-6457 GCF_045865695.1 Scytonema hankhaensis NUACC26 | reverse complement strand
GTATGGAAGTGATGCACGAGCGCAACGCTCACAACTTCCCCCTCGACTTAGCTGCAAACGAAGTCGCTCCTGTTGCCATCAGCGCTCCTGCTATCAACGGTTAATCATAGCAGTACGCGACTAAAAAGCATCAATAACTAGATAAAAGGCGCTCTCCTATTTGGAGAGCGCTTTGTGCGTTTGAAGATAGATATGGAAGAAATACGGACAACTATGCCGAGTAGGTTCAAAAATTTTTTCGCCAAATCTGGAATGGTGGAATTTTCTGTTGTAGTTCCTAATAGATAAACAAAACCTCGGTCAACTGAAGGCAGGTAAATACCTGAAAGACAGTGAAACTTCAATTGATTTACACTTAAATGAACTTTTTATACTAATCCAGACCGCACTGCTTAAAAAGTGGTGCGGTCTTATAATTTATGGCATGAAGAGATTTTTTCTGGATCTTCAGAAAAAAGTCAGTTGATTGACAAAAAGTCAATTTTATCATGCTCTAAGCAGAGCCAGAGGTGCTGCACAAGCGTGCGATCGCTCCCTTGCTTCGGCGTGCAGCCGTATCACTTAAAAGCGTAAGAATTGGATGCAATACATCAAATAATTAAGGAACCGCAGTCTGTAGCAGATGAACACAGATAAATCTGTACTTCATTCAAGTGAGAACCGCTATATTTCCTACAGTCTTATGCCCACTCATCAAAAAACCCGCACGTGGCGGGTAAGAACCAAAGGGTTTAAAACATCGACAAACAGCCAGAATTAATGATTTTTCCAACCGGAATTATCAGTTTTCCAGCCGGAATTATTGCCAGTCCAGCCGGAATTAGTAATTTTTCCAGCCGGAATTATCAGTTTTCCAGCCGGAATTATTGCCAGTCCAGCCGGAATTGGTCACTTGTCCACCCCCAGCCGGAATAATTTGTGTGAAAAATTGAGAATTTTGCTATATAACAAAATAAAAAAAAATTTTTAGTTTTTTTCCTCGATTCCGGACGTGGAATTGGACTATGAGTCTATTTACGACAAAGAGGAAAATCTGACTTTGCTCAAGACAGACAGCCAGAATGATTCAGACTGTCCAACCGGATGAAAGCGGCTTTTAGTACTTGGCGCAGTAGGATGAATGCATTCTGAGACGCTATATATTAGATAGTGAGGTGATCTTGTCCATTGCTCGTAGTAGCGCCAGTCTTATCCACCTTTGTATTGTCACCTGTGTCATTCATTTAGCTAAAACTTCAGGTGGACAGCGGTATCTATGGAAGCCCCTTAGCATTCTGTGTTCAGAAGCATCTTACAGATGACACGCTTGTACTGAATAGCACCTTGTATGGAGGTTGAACGTGAGTCAAAGACTTACTACCCAACGCTCGGCTGCAACAACTTCAAAGCCGAGAAATGTTGCCCGGAAAAATGCTGCTAAAAAGAAAGAAGATGGTTACTCTGGGGCTGCTACACTTTCTGAACCATTGGACAAGAAAGAAAATGATACATTGTCTAGTGCAGCTTCACTCTCCGAGCTATTGGATAAGAAGGAAGATTCAACCGCAGCTACTATGGTGTCTTTGGACAAGATTGTTATGCCAAGCAGTCAACCCTGACGTTATTTTGACCCTAGAGCAATGCGTGCGCTCTTTGAATCGGTTAAGTGCGATGGCATCTTGATGCCCCTGTTGGTAAGACCTGTGGGTGATAAGTATGAGTTAGTGGCTGGCGAGCGGCGATATAAGGCTTACCAACCATCGTCTGAAACTGGGGAACTGACTCAGCGCATGGAGGATACCTGTAAAAAAATCACGCATGTCAAAGGTTTTGGATAATCCTGGCAAACGGAAGAAACTAGAATCTTTGTTGGCTCAGATGGAAGCACTGCTGAGTACTGTTGAGTAAAATTATGTTTTCCTAGCATTGCTTGAGTTCCTTTGACATATGTCGATCTTCGCTCCACCACGTGACAGAGATGCATGGAATACCATCCGAGGGTATGTCTACCAAGTCGTTATCCATTTTTTGTATAAGAGCTTGACACCATCTTCTGCGGCATACCGTCGTATCGTTTTACCTTTTCTTTGGATATATTGGTCGAGTACTTTTGAGAGGATGCGCTTTCGCTTTCAGTCACCTCGACTAATTGAGACGCAATTGTCTGAAGCACAAAGTTTACCTTCAGATCGGCGAGCACAAACAATTTTTAGAGCGATCGCATACGGGCTTGATGTCAGTTTGCCTGACAATCTTGAGCAATGGTTAAACCATTGTCATAGCAGATTAATTGGCAGTTAATATAACCGCTAAATCTTCTCTTGGGGTAAGATCGGTGAGGGCTGTTTTTGCTCAACTTCCTACACAGTAATGACTTTAGGTTCTTAAAAGCATACGGAAATCTCTACTTCAATCAACGGAAAATAGTAATCGATTATACTTCCGTTGATGATACTCATCCAGTGCTTTTTTTATAGAATCCCACTCATTAGAGGACATCAAAGCATTTACTAAACGATCGACTGATTCTTCAAGAATCTTAGCAGATAGCTCAAACCGTTTAATGAAACTATCTTCAATTAGCTGTTTAACTTGCTCTATCCGTCTAGAGCGAACCTGTCCCGTAAGTGACTCCTCGTGCGGTAATAAATAGTACCTTCTTGTCTGCTGCCAGCCCTTTAATAAATTGTCCAACTTCAAAGGTGAATGTGCGACCTACGCGAACAACCCGAGCGATATATGCTTTGAAGTTGGAAGGGATGCTGAAGTTGTGCATTGGTACACTGAAAACACAATGATCGGCCGCCAAAAACTCATCAACTAATTCATCAGAAAACTTGAGGATTTCAACCATTTCTGAGGTTAAAGCCTCTGGCGGCGTAAAGGCAGCGGCAATCCACTCTTCTGTGATGTGAGGAACTGGAGTCTGCCTTAAATCACGATAGATAATGACATCATCGGGATGTAACGGCTGCCACGCAACAACAAATTCTTTCGCGAGTTTGCGGGATTTGGAGCGATCGCCTCGTGGACTCGAATCGATATGCAGAATGGTTGCTATAAACTATTGATCCAGAAACTCAGTTGACATATAGACTTAAGATAATAATGATTTTGCCTTTTAGCCCGCTATAAGTCCACCATCGATCGCGAAAGGTTGACCTGTAATGTAGCTCGCAGCATCAGAACATAAAAACACAACCGTTGCAGCAATTTCTTCAGGTTGACCCATTCGCCCCATTGGGACACTGGACGATACCATCGACTCAAACTGCTCTCTAGTCACACCCATCTCTTGTAGGCTCTGAGGAGTAACGATGTCTGTGCCGCGAAAATAGCCAGGATTGACAGCATTAATCCGAATCCCTTGCTTGGCATAATCGAGCGCAGCAGAACGAGTCAGACCCATCACAGCGTGTTTGCTTGCAGTATAGGGACCAGACCCAGGTCTCCCAATCAATCCCGCTACTGAAGAGGTGTTGACGATCGCCCCTGCTCCTTGAGTCAGCATCTGTTGAATTTCATATTTCATACACAAGAACACCCCCCGCAGGCTAGTCGCCATCATAGTGTCGAAGTCTTCAGCAGACTGCTCATGGAGTGGCTTGGGAGGTCTACCAAACCCAGCGTTATTGAAGGCAAAATCTAACCTTCCGTAACTGGCGACTGTTTTCTCTATCAATGCCTTGATATCCGTTTCACTCGATACATCCGATCGCACAAACAAGCACTCTGCTCCGGTATCGCGAATCAGCGCCGCAGTTTCTTCACCTTTTGCTTCGCGTCTGCCGGAGAAGACTACTTTTGCACCCGCAGCACCGAATGCGATCGCTGCGGCTCGACCGATTCCCGATGTTCCGCCAGTCACCAAAGCAACTTTGTTTTCAAGCATCATAATGCTAACCTCTTGTTGTTGAACCAGTTGCATTTACTTGAGTGTAATGATTGACCATGCTCAACTTCTTTCAGATTCTTATGGTTTTCTTAGTCCCTACTCTTCTGAAACTTTAATGATGAGTTTGCCCTGATTCGTACCGTCAAAGAGCTTGTTAATCGCACTGGGAGCATTTTCAAGACCATTGATCGCATCGACACGATATTGAATCTTGCCTTGAGCGTACCACTCACCTAAATCTGCTAGAGCTTCCTGGGCGCGATCGAAATAGTCGAGAACAATAAATCCTTCGAGCTTTGCACGCTGAGTCACGATGTTAATAAAATTGTATGGACCTGGCACTGGCTCGGTAGCATTGTACTGAGAGATTAGACCACAAAGGACAATCCGCGCTCGGAGGTTGATGAGGCTTAAGACTGCATCGAGAATTTCACCGCCTACATTCTCGAAGTAAACATCGATCCCGTTCGGGCAATGCTGCTGCAAGCTTTCGAGGATAGATTCAGTTTTATAGTTTATAGCTGCATCGAAGCCAAGCTCGTCTTTAAGCCAGCGACATTTTTCTTCGCTACCCGCAATTCCAATGACGCGACACCCCTTGATTTTTCCGATTTGCCCCACGAGAGAGCCAACGGCTCCTGCTGCTCCAGAAACTACAAGCATTTCACCTGCTTTGGGCTTTCCTATATCTAAAAGACCGAAGTATGCCGTCATACCAATAAAGCCAAAAAGTCCCAAGTATGCTGTCAGTGGGACAGACGGGTCTTTTTGGAACTGATTTAGGTCAGTGCCGTCTGCGATCGCATAGTCCTGCCACCCCAGAAACCCCTGAACCAAAGTTCCCTCTGGAAAGTTGGTGTTGCGAGATTGCTCGACGATACCGATACCGAAACCCCGCATCACTTCACCAATGGCTACAGGTGGTAGGTAATTTTCTCCCTCGTTTAACCATCCTCGGTTTGTTGGATCGAGAGACAGATAAATGTTGCGGACGAGGATTTGTCCTTCTTCTAAAGTGGGTATGGGTTGCTGTTTCCATTCAAAATTCGATTCGGCGATCGCACCTACAGGTCGCGTAGCGAGACACCATTGCCGATTTACCTTTGTTGTCATTTAAAATTCCTCCTGCATTTCCACATTGGATTTTCCTGGTCTTATCAAAGTGTATTAAGTTGCAATGCTCGATCGCTTTCAGATTCTTACGATGATTTGTCAGAGTCAGAACAAAAACTCAATGGACAGCAATACTTGTAAGAGCTAGTAATAAGAAGCGCCTTAATATACAACCAGGATGAGTAACGTCCTGGTTGCAAAATGGCGGATTTGGGCATTGATGGTTGCTGGCTCCTACACTTAGAACCTATCTAAAAACCCGTTTGGGGTTTTGAATTTTAATAACAAGAGCGAGTTTTCAGATAGGCATTTAGTCGCGCTCGCCAGCACGATCGATCAGTGCGTTTGAGGGCAAGCTCGGATCGAGTACCTTGCGCGCACTGTCAACCCCTACAACGGGCAGTGTACCCGGATCAAGCATGCCGAGTTGAACCAATACACTTGCCTGATCCCAATAGATGTGCTCATGGGCTAGCTTGCCGTCACGGAACTGAACAATCACTACCACTGGCACTTCAACCCGTTTCCCGGTGGGAGCAATGCCGGGTAGCATCCAGTCCATCCTAACGGTATGAGTGAACTTAGCCACCATTTCATCCACGAGCTGATTAGTCCCGATTGTGCGGGAGATTGGGGTTAGCTCCATGTCCGGCGGCATCTGTGGAATAAAGTATTTGGAATAAAACTCGCGTAGTGCTGGTTTCCCTACTCCCCCAGTCATTACCGGAATGTGGTTAACGTAAGCATCCTCAACCATCGTGGCAAGAGCATCTTCAACGTTGTGAGTGCCAAACTCGTGCCGCAGATGCTCATCCCAGAGTTCTTGCAAAAATTTCTGGGCTGGTGTCAGATTGCTAGTTGCCTTTCCATTTGCTTGTTCGTCTACAGATTGCTGTTTAACCATGATTGGATTCTCCTAGTTCTATCTATTTAAAAGGTGGTACAAGTAAGGAACTGTGGCTACGGTCGTCGCTCATCTTTCTACATCTGTACAAGCAAACTAAAACCTGGCAATTAACTGGCGGTTGGCAATTGACTGCATGACGATTTACATAAATTCAATATATGCAATTGATTTTAAGTTGTCGTCTACAATCAGTTAAATTTTTTCCAGTATAAATTGGTGGAGCAGCCGTTCTATCCTGAAATAGAAGATTGGCTCTAACTCAAGTTAGAATCCGATTTCTATCGAAAGTACACCCTATAAATTGACAATGCCGCGTTTGACAGCAACAATCACAGCTTGGGTGCGATCGCGAAGCGCAAGCTGTACCCAGCTTATCGCTCACATCTAACTTATTCAAAATCCGATTCACATGAGATTTAACCGTGCCTTCACCGATAATCAAAGCAGCCGCAATATCGGCATTACTCATCCCCTGTGCCATTGAACGGAGTACCGCCAGTTCTCTTTCACTCAATTCTGGATTGCTCAGGCGCTGTACCAACTTTGCTCCCACATCAGGCGGA
>NZ_BAACAP010000042.1:0-6345 GCF_045865695.1 Scytonema hankhaensis NUACC26 | reverse complement strand
TTTTACTTTCGGGTTTTGCAAGAGGGCGAAGTTGGAGCCGGAGACACTTTAGAGTTGGTGAGCCGAGATAGCAACAACATCACGGTTGCTGATATCACTCAGCTTTATATGCGTGAGCAAAACAACCCAGAGTTACTGCACCGTGCCGCACAACTGAAAGCGTTACCCAAAAGCTGGCGGGACTACTTTCAGGAGCAGATCTGTCGTCAGGATGTGAGATAGATCGGAACAACTGTATCTTTCCTGCTAACGGTGCTTATCCCTACCAGCGTGACTTGAAAGACGTTGAGTTCCATCTACTCGATACCGGACATTTTGCCTTGGAAGGATACAGCTGGTGAATGATGGTTCAGACCCCTCACTGCAACGATTTGGCGTCATTTTATGCGATTGTAGAGACGCGATTAATCGATTGTAGAGACGCGATTAATCGATTGTAGAGACGCGATTAATCGCGTCTCTACGCAAGATTTGCTGCAATCCTTATTACACAAATTATTCATTTATTAGGAGCAATCTCATGACAAAATCTTTCTGGTTATTTGGTTCTCGCCTCACTATCTTTGCCGAGCGCACCACATTCCTTCTTGCCCTAGTAGCCTCTATTGCAACTAATTTCTCTTTACCTGCTGCTGCTGATTCTACCGTGAGTTTAATCCTTAGTTTGAGATGCCGAGGTGGATACAATATCAATATTTGGAAAACGAATACTTCGGGTGAACTACTCTATCGCTCGACAAGCCCTCACGGTAATTTGAGTTTGGGTAGAGGAACGCGCCAAGCCACAGAAGGTACTCAAGTTTACAGGTTCCAGAATGGCAATTATCAATATTGGGTATGGGACGGCACATTAGATAGCAAGGAGTCTGGAACGTTAGAGGTGTACAAAAACAATCAGATCGAACTACAGCGAGCTTGTAAGAAACATTAATTCAGCTATGTTATTCTAACTGAATGATAGAGATTTTAAGACAGATTTAAATTGCTCTAAAACTATTTATTATCAAAACTGTTGCGGAGTTCGTTGCTATGAATGCAAATAACGGCATCATTAGTCAGTTTAGTCCCTATTCAGTAACCGAAACCATTGATCGCTTAGAAACTATTCTTCAGGCAAAAGGGATCGCCATTTTTGCCCGCATCGATCAACAGGCTGAAGCTGAAAAAGTTGGACTTAGCCTGCGTCCAACGCAGTTTTTGCTGTTTGGCAACCCTAAAGCCGGAACGCCGCTTATGGTGGCAGAACCGACCATCGCCCTAGATTTACCCCTGAAAGTATTGGCATGGGAAGCGGCTGACGGCAAAGTGTGGCTGAGTTACAACGATCCCAATTACTTAAAGCAGAGGTTCTCTCTCTCCGATGAGTTGGTTAAGAATATCGCGGTAATTGCACCTTTAATCAATCAAATACTCTGATAAACAACTCATTTACTTTGTTAATATCCCATGTTGGCTACCGCAATTTGTTGTCATGCTAATATTATTTGTAATTTTTCTCACCCTGAATCTGTTTACGTTCAATTCACTGCCCGTCTATGCGGATAATCTG
Source organism: Scytonema hankhaensis NUACC26 (assembly GCF_045865695.1). Lineage (NCBI taxonomy): Bacteria > Bacillati > Cyanobacteriota > Cyanophyceae > Nostocales > Scytonemataceae > Scytonema > Scytonema hankhaensis. The sequence goes on along the minus strand of NZ_BAACAP010000042.1, from coordinate 4,796 downwards.
CCCAATCGTGATACGTTGAATCAAGCAATGATCTCAATGGATATTGCCATGTCCAGCGTTCCGATGACTGGTAATCCAGATGTCGATTTTGCTGTTATGATGATTCCTCATCATCAAGGTGCAATTGACATGGCAAAGGTCGAGCTACGGTACGGAACTGATTCTCGTTTACGACGATTGGCACAAGAAATTATTGTGACTCAGCAATCAGAAATTACATTAATGCAGCTTGTTCTGGAGCATCCATTGTCTGCCCAATCTCATTAGGATAAGCAATGTTGCTCAAATCAGCATAAATTATCTAGGTATATCTCTGATACCTATTATAAATGCTTCACTTCAAGATTTAATTCGAGAGGAACCCAATGAAGTTGCGTATCATCAGTTTTGCCCTTGTTATTCTACTCAGCATTGCAATTCCTACTCTGGCAGGTCAAGCTCCTTTTGCGGCTTCTGCCCGGAATATTCCAATTAGTTCCCGCGATCGCGTTTACAGTGCCGATCAGTTCTCCAACACGGTTTCAGTTATTAATCCACAAACCAATGAACTTCTGGGAGTTATTCGTCTGGGTCAAACATTACCAGACAATCTAAGTCCTCTATACAGAGGTCAACTTCTTGTCCATGGTATGGGCTTTTCACCAGACTACCGGACTGTAGTTGCGGTTTCTATAGGATCGAATTCAATTACGTTCATTGATACTCAAACAAATCAGGTTAAGCACATCACTTATGTCGGTCGCTCTCCGCATGAAGCCTTTTTTACGCCTGATGGTAAAGAGGTTTGGGTAACGGTTCGGGGAGAAGATTATGTTTCCGTTTTGGATGCTCATACCTATGAAGAGAAGTTGCAAATACCAGTAGGGAATGGACCTGGAATGACCATTTTTCGTCCAGACGGCAAGTATGGGTTTGTTTGCTCCAGTTTTACGCCCGAAACCGAGGTGATTGAGGTTGCTACCCATCGAATTGTAGCAAAGGTTCCCCAAAGTTCGCCTTTCTGTCCTAATATTGCCGCAACACCTGATGGCAAGCAAGTCTGGTTCACGTTGAAGGATATTGGCAAAACTCAACTATTTAGTGCAGAACCGCCTTTCAATGTGATTAACACACTCGATACTGGACCTATCACCAATCACGTCAATTTTGTCCGGAATCAAAACGGTCAATTCGCTTATGTCACCGTAGGTGGCGAGAATGTCGTGAAAGTTTACACTACAACTAATAATCCCAAATTAGTTGCGACAATCCCTGTTGGTGATTTACCGCACGGATTATGGCCTTCAGGGGATGGTACGCGGATTTATGTTGCCTTAGAAAATGGGACGGGTATAACTGCAATTGATACCTTGACTAACAAAGTTATTGCGACCAATCCCAGCGGACAAAGTTCACAAGCATTAGTTTACATTCCGAACGCGGTTCCTCAAGGAGATGGATTAGCAAATTTGCAACCATTAGGTAATTCAGGCTTAGCAGAACATTTGGTTATGGGACCACCCGGATCGTCCTCTGAGCAAGCAGTGACAACGGTTGCTGTTAATAATCAGGGATTAATCGATTTCGTGGAAGCTTCGGTGATTGGACTGCAACCACAACAGAGTTACGAGCTGGTACTCTTGGAACACCCAAACTCACCCTATGGGGAGATTCAACCGTTAGAGATGTTTAAAACTAATCAGGCTGGAGCTGCGATTGTCACTACAATTGGACCGCTCAAACGGATTGTCACAGGAACTTCACAAACCCAACGGCGATATTTGGCGATCGTTTCTACCGAGAATGGAGATCGTAGTTTACCCGTGCAGATCCAACTGGAACAAAAGTCAACCTAATTTACAGCTACTAGACAAACTCTCATCTGTGAGGAGAGAGTAAAAAACTACCCAACTTTAGTTGGATCTTTCTTTCCATTTGAAGATGGACTGATTCATCAATCATTGTATTGTGCAAAAGTGTCAACTCAAAGTGGACGACAAATCAAAATCTATTACATATATTGAATACGTACAAACACTAATAGCAACTTAGATGCAAGATTTAAGTTTGCTTTCACAAGGAAAGCGGAAAGAGGGTTGTATGGCGATCGCTCGATCGTAACGGTGTCCCATCAGGCGATCCTACTACTTATGCATTGACAAATTATGCAATATGTGTATCACTTAGAACCTGAAGGCAAGATAGTATTCTTGCTCTGATAGAGAGCGATCGCCAATCACTAGAATCATTGTCAAACGGATAATACTTATATTGATATGTCAACTATAGATACACCAACTCTAGAAACAGCTCTAGGATTCATCGCATTAGTTTGCTACATTCTCACTTTATTACCTACAATTCTGAGAATTGTTATTCCGCAGTCAAAAGAAACTGGTATTCCTAAATTGTTACTGAAACATCGCCGTAACATTGGTATTCTGGCTTTCTTATTTGCATTGGGACATGGGTCACTTTTAGTACAAAAAAGACGTGTAGATTTATTCGACTTAGAAACAAGTTGGATTTATCTGCAAGGATTAGCCACCTTTACAATTGTTACACTTCTAGCTATTACTTCTAATAATTGGAGTATAAAAAAGCTCAAGAAAAACTGGAAGCAATTGCATAAACTTACATACTTAGCCATGTTTCTTTTAACTTGGCATATTTGGGACAAAATGTCCGGTCATTGGACATACTTAACTCCCATTGGTTTGGTAGCAATTATCGGGATAATAATTTTATACCTGTTTAGACTCGGAATTGAAAGTCAGGATAAACAACAAAAGAAAGAGGCTAAAGCATTCCTATCTCAGCTTGCAGTAAGAACAGTTAAGTAAAGTGGGCAATGCCTACTACTGAACGCAAGGAGGATTTTGTATGCTGTTAAAGCATATTAATAGGAAAATTTGGGTAGGGATAGCAATCTCAACAATGACAGCTGTTGTTGGATTAAGTTGGTCTAAATCGCTTTCACAATCACAGCTTGCGTACTCTTCTCAACATTTACTCACCACTAATCTTTCTCGCACCCTCAAAGGAAATACGGTTTGGATTTATGCGATCGCGATCGGTCCAGACGGTAAAACTTTAGCTAGTGGCAGTTACGATCGCAAGATTGAGATTTGGAATCTGCAAACTGATAAATTACTCCATACTTTCAAGGGACATACTGATGCAGTTGTATCACTCAGCATTAGTCCAGAAGGCAAAACGTTAGCTAGTGGTAGTTGGGACAACCGGATTAAGTTGTGGAATCTAAATAATGGGGAGCACCGCACTTTCAATGGACATTCTGATGATGTTGAATCTGTTGCTATCAGCAAAGATGGAAAGACTTTAGTAAGTGGCAGTTGGGATAGGACAGTCAAAGCCTGGAATATTAGTACTGGACAAGTACTCCACACTTTTTACCACACAAATGCAGTGAAAGCGGTTGCCATTAGTCCTGATGGGCAGTTATTTGCCAGTGGTACTAAAGATGGAAAAATCATGATTTGGCAATTGGCAGGTGGTATATTGAAAACCCCCCTAGCAGCGCACAATCAAGCCGTTTCATCGTTAGCTTTTAGCCCTGATGGACAGCAGCTTGCTAGTAGTAGTGATGACGGAACAATTAAGGTGTGGAATTCGCAGGGGCAGTTGCAGCACGTCCTAACCGGACATAATAATGCAGTTTGCTCTGTGGCTTTTAGTCCCAATGGACAGCAACTCGCTAGTGGTAGTTACGATCGGACAATTAAATTGTGGAATCCCAAAACAGGGCAGTTGTTAGACACTTTCACCGGACATAACAAAGCAGTTTGGTCTGTGGCTTTTAGTCCAAAAGGTGATACCGTTATTAGCGGCAGTGCAGATAAGACTATCAAGATTTGGCAGCTCGCAAAAGTGCCTTTAAAGTCACTGTCGCACAAGCGATTTTAGTAACTAGCGATCGCTAGTTTTTTTTCGCACTTTGTCGAAGCTCACCTGCTCGACCTGTCGTTGTGGTAAACAACAACTCTACTACTATTGCCCTCTTCATTTTTCAGGTCTTTTCACTTCACCTACACTTGTTACATTCCTTAACTTCACTTCACTACCATCACCTCTCTTCACAATTGGTAAAGGTATTGCTAAATTACAGCCATTTTCAGGTAAATAGACCACAGCCGTAGGGGCGCAATGCCTTGCGCCCCTACCAACGGTGTGGTTCATTTAGGTGAAAACTGCTGTAACATCAGCTTGAGCAGTACTTCAGTTGAATCTGAATTCCAACTTTAGTTGGAGCGAACTTCCCATTTTGAGATGGACTGATTCATCAATCACTTTGTTGAACAAAAGTTTCAACTCAAAGTGGATGACTTCTTAGAGCCAATTGCATATATTGAATTTACGCAAACACTAATATAGTAATCCTAAATCATTTATGAGAATTGTGGAAATAACGGTACACAGCAGGAAGGTGCAAGACCCTATCAGTTAACTGTCAAAGATGGTAAACGATACAGTGCCGTTACTGCCTTCCTTTTGCCCATTCTCCATTCTAAATGACTAGCAACACCACGACCGACATCCAAATGCAGAAATGGACTCAAGCCTTACCCCAAAGCTGTCGGGACTACTTTCAGGAGCAGAGCTGTCGTCAGGATGTGAAATAGATTAACCTGTCGTAAAACGCCATCATGTCACTTTTATACACTTACAAGGAGTAATCTCATGACTACATATCGCACAGTTTTGATCGATGGTCTAGATATCTTTTACCGTGAAGCTGGTTCTCGTGATAATCCGACGATTCTGCTATTGCACGGCTTCCCAACTTCCTCTCATAT
>NZ_BAACAP010000041.1:0-6223 GCF_045865695.1 Scytonema hankhaensis NUACC26 | reverse complement strand
GCTGATTATTTTCTATCTAATGAAAGCCAGACATTGCGGTAACAGAATTCCGTATAGACAATTAAACATATATTTTTTCATTTAACAAAAACAAGAGACATAGAGGAACAAAGCAGTCAGGGAAAAATTTTTATCCAAGGAATAATATTGATACATCTCGAATTATTCCAGTTAAATATTTAACCCCAGTTCTTTCCCAACACAAGAAGTACGTTCATGCTTTGTAGTTAAACTTGAAAACTTAACTAGTAAAAGAGTACTACTATATTGTTGTGAAATGACAACACAACAGAAAAAGTCTATTGGGTTAGGGGAATAGGGATATGGGGCATAGGGCATAGGGCATAGGAAAAGAAAGTATTCTCATTCTTGACAAGGAAATTTTTTCCCTAGGACTGCCTTCACCATGGTTACCGTCTACAGATCTGCCTTCTTCTAAAGCCAAGACTTTAACCAGTGACCACCTGACAAGTGACCGCAGTTTACTAATACTGCCTTCTTCAAAAGCCAAGACCCTAGACCGCAACAGATGCCCTGTAGTTCCAAAAGGAATTTGAAACCTTAAATCACTGGTCACTGGTCACTGGTCACTGCACCTTGACGTTCGCACTTAAAACCCCGCCGTTGCCAAATATCCATCTCGACCTCTGCCAATTTTATGACAGAAGAACATTGCGGTTGAATGATAGGACTTAATCCTGCCCACAATAGACTACGTGTTACATCTAATCCTGTTTTCAACCAAGACTCTTGATTACCAGGGACACCTTGCTCTCGAACCACTTCTGTTTCTACCCAAATACCTCGAGCACCAAACAAAATCTGTGCCATCCATTTAGCTCTTGGCAAATGTGTAGGAGATGTAATCATTTTTACTTTATGCACTTTCCAATGATGTAAAATTGGAATACCATAGTAAAAATTCCCAAAAGTAGAATCCGCACATTTTTCCAACCAAACGTTTTGGATTTGGCTCGCTGCTTCCTTCTGAAAAATCAGCCAAATGCAGGGGTCTTTGGAACCGCGAGAAATAAGAATAGGAATTTTAGGGTACTGTTTTGCCAATTTTGCCACATAAATTTCTCGTCTTATACTTCCACCAAGTACAAAAAAGGCGTCTACTGGCTTGGAGGATGCAGAAATTAGGGTTATAGTGTTGAAAATCAGCAAGCTAGCGAGTACAAAGCACAGTCCAAAAACTAACTTTTGTAAAAATTGCCACTTTTTACCGGATAGTATTGCCTTTGGGTTGAATCCACTGTTTGTGACTTGGCGTTTCATTAATGTATTTAATACCACCCTTTTTAAGTGAATTCTGCTACACCGATCTAACTAGCTAAATGCTATCTTAATAGAGTGATAACGATCGCAAATGGTAGTCATAAAGATGCCATTATATAGCATTAGACTTGCGGAAAACGCGAGCTATGTTATAAACACTGGTTGAAAGGTGACCCAGTATTCTTAAAGAAACATCAAGGAAAATGAATGAAGAAGGTTTACATAAACAAAAAAATCTATAGTCCCTAAAAAACCAGATTGCTACACTGTCAACAACACAATTATTCCAGCTAATATACATGAATCAATCTGCAAAACGTCACTCGCCGCTCCAAGTAGCCCTGATTGGTGGAGCTATAGCTTCAACTGCCTCTCTTTCTGTATTTGGTCCGGTATGGTGTCATTCGGTGCGTGCTGCACTTCAAGATAGCCCGAAAACGATAGTAGATGAAGTCTGGCAACTTGTGAATCGCGAATATGTCGATTCCTCGTTTAACAGACAGGATTGGATAGCAGTTCGTCAAAATTTGCTAGGTAAAGATTATACCTCACGCGAGCAAGCTTATGTGGCTATTCGCGAAGCTTTGGAAAAATTGGGCGATCCTTATACTCGCTTTATGGACCCCAAACAGTACGAAGCTCTTACCAATCAAACATCTGGGGAAGTCTCTGGAATTGGTGTCCGGATGGAATTTAATGAAAAAACTAAGCAACTTACTGTTGTAGAGGCTATTGAAAATTCTCCCGCACTCAAAGCAGGCGTGAAAGCTGGAGACCAAATCTTGGCAATTGACGGCAAATCTACTCAACAAATGAAAGCGGATGACGCCTCTAAACTGATTCGCGGCAAAGCTGGTACTATGGTAACTTTGCGCTTGGGACGTGAAGGACAACCATCTTTTGATGTAAAGTTGACGCGAGCAACTATTGAAGTACCAACTGTACGCTATACCCTCAAGCAAGAAGGTAAGCGGCGTATTGGCTACATTCGTTTGCGAGAGTTCAGCGCTCATGCTTCAAGTCAAATGCGGCGGGCTATTCGCAATTTGAATGCTCAAAAAGTTGACGGCTTTGTGTTGGATCTACGCAGTAACCCAGGTGGTTTGTTACAAGCTAGTATTGAAATTGCTCGTATGTGGCTCGACAACGGAGCCATTGTTAAGACTGTAGACCGGAAGGGCGGTAGCGAAGAAACTAAGGCAAATCACACTGCCATAACAAATCGCCCCCTAGTCGTCTTAGTCGATAACAATTCCGCAAGTGCTAGCGAAATTCTCACCGGAGCATTGAAAGACAATAATCGAGCGATCGTTATTGGCAGTCAAACTTTTGGAAAAGCTCTAGTACAATCGGTTCACGAACTCACAGATGGTTCTGGTGTCGCTGTCACCATAGCTCACTATTATACTCCTAAAGGTACAGATATTAATCACAAGGGAATTGCCCCAGATATTAAATTAGATTTAACAGAAGCACAGCAGCGTCAGTTGGCAGCAAACCCCGATTTGCTGGGAACCCAGAACGATCCTCATTATGCGCGAGCACTCTCCATTCTATCCACCAACAGCCTTGCTCAGCCCTCACCACAAAAACAACAACCTTTGCAATCGTTAAACAACAATGCTAACGATTTGAGATTTTAGTGATGAGTAGGGGCGCGGCGGTCTTGCGCCCTATCGTAGTTAGTGGCTCTTGTTGTCAAAAAATGACCAATGACAAACGACAAAGGACACTCGTACAAATGACACAAGTTAATACATCAACCACTAACTCTTTTTTGCCAAAAGTCTCAGTAATTGTACCGATTTATAATGGGGAAGGGGATTTACCAGAATTAATATCTAATCTGGTAGATCAAACTTACCCTAGGGAGAAAGTAGAGTATTTATTAGTAGATAACAACAGTCGCGATCGCACGAGTCATCTACTGCAAGATGCTGCTGAAAATAGTCCAATTACAATTCGCCCTTTAAGCGAAGCCAAAATTCAAAGTTCTTACGCTGCTCGTAACGCTGGCATTCGAGCGGCAAATGGCGAGATACTAGCATTTACTGACGCCGATTGTCGTCCGCAACCGGATTGGTTAGAGTCACTGATTGCACCTTTCGGAAATCCAGACGTAGCGATCGTTGCTGGTGAAGTAGTGGCTTTGCACGGAATAACATTATTAGAACAACACGCAGATCGACAAGATACATTATCTCAGAAACATACCCTTGCTCATCCTTTTTATCCCTACGGTCAAACCGCCAACTTAGCAATTCGGCGCGAAGCTTTTGAAAAAATAGGTTTATTTCGTCCTTATCTGACGACTGGTGGAGATGCAGATATTTGCTGGCGTATTTTACAGCAAAAGATAGGGCGTTTGGAATTTGTTCCCGAAGCAATTGTGAAACATCGTCACCGCGTAACATTGAAAGAACTAGAAAGTCAATGGCGACGCTACGGGCGTTCAAATCGCTACTTACACGAACTACATGGCGTGGCGTTAATGCGAGAAATGACACCCTCAGAATACTTTTATCGTATAGGACGCTGGGTATTCAAGGAACTACCTAGAGACACCGTCAAAGCTTTTGTAGGTAAAGCTGGGCTTGTGGATATATTAAGCACTCCCATTGGGTTATTCACCGCTAAAGCACGCGCTCGAGGACAAAGAAATACTCAGTTACCAGAAAATGCCAAAACGATTGAGTGGCTTGACAGTGACCAGTGACCCTCCGGGTATCTCCTTCGGAGACGCTTCGCGAACGCCAGTCGCCTGGGCGTGGGAAACTCGCCTCATGCGCGCAGGACTCACCAGTGACCACCCGACCAATGACTGGTCGGGTAGCTGTTGCTCATCTACAGATTTGTAATTTTTTATTAAATTTTTCTTTTTACTGAGTTATGATTGGAACTTAGCTTCTAATTGTTGCAGACATTGTAAATAAATATACACAAATTTTCTTGATTAGAAAAATTACATAACATACTTAATCTTAAAAGTCAAAATAAAAGATGTCTTTGTTTAGACCAATTCCCTAAATCTTCTAGACAAATAAAAATCCCCCTAGCCCCCCTTTTTAAGGGGCTTACCCAAGCTAAAGTCCTCAATCCAAAATCTAAAATCCAAAATCCAAAATGGTATGAGTAGCTTTTCGCGCTCGAATTTCGCTAAATTGGAGAAAAGTAGTGCTAAGGGTACCGTAGATGGCAGGACAATTGTTACTGGTAGATGATGAACCGGGATTGCGTGAAGCAGTGAAGGATTATTTACAAGAGAGTGGTTTCAGCGTTCAGGTTGCCAGTAACGCCCGAGAGGGCTGGGAGTTAGTGCAACAGAACCTACCAGATTTAGTCATCTCAGACATTATGATGCCTCAAGTGGATGGCTACCAATTTCTCAAGCAATTGCGAGACGATCCTCGTTTTCGATCGCTCCCCGTGATATTTCTCACTGCAAAAGGAATGACGACTGACCGCATTCAAGGTTATCACGCCGGTGTTGATGCCTATTTGCCAAAACCTTTCGATCCTGACGAATTAGTAGCTATTGTAGAGAATTTACTAGAACGCCGTTCCTCTCGCACTCCGGCGGTCGCTGAAGACGGCGAATCACCTAATATTACAGAACTGGCTAATCAAATTGCTCAAATTAAAGCTTTGTTGACTCAAAAAAACGCAATTGCTCAATCGCCTGCACCTTTTGCTATTGACTTAACTCCTAGAGAACAAAGCGTCCTGAACCTAGTTGCTGAGGGGCTAATGAATAAAGAAATTGCTCGCCGCTTAGAAACTAGTGTCCGAAATGTAGAAAAGTACGTCAGCCGTTTGTTTAGTAAGACTGGAACTAACAGTCGGACAGAATTGGTTCGTTTTGCTTTGGAACACGGTTTGGCAAAGTAACAGTGACCAGTGACCAGTGACCAGTGACCCTTACGGGTCACTGTTTACTGTTTATGGTAGAAAATATTACCCTGAAATTTAACTTATTAGAAACATAATTCCGCTAAAAAGTGCGGATAACTTCTATATGAAGTCCAAGTAGATATCTACTGGTTTCCGTAATGCTAAGGCGGCAGGTATAATACTAGCTCTAGTACTAAGGTTGGTTAGAGGAAATAAAGTAAGCCGAGTCATTAAGAGAACTAGTAAGCTGAGCGGTAAACTTAAAAAAATTCACCTTTTTACACCTAAGAATCCAATCGAGCGACGGCATAGGATGTCGTTGACTACTGAGGGACGTCAATCGCATTGCGTAAACGCATAAGCTGGCGTCTCATTTGTGGAGAGGCTTTTAGCTCAGAGACTTCTTGCGCCTTTACAGAAGCTTGTAACGTTTCTAAAAAGTCGTCAGAACCTTCAGTTAAAGCATCTAGCAGTACCTGTAAAAGCTGATCGCGATCGCCCAAAAGACTTTTTTCCTCAATCAACCTAAATTTGAGATGTACTTCACACTCATAAACACCTACGTCGATGCTATTGACTTGGCGTGGTAATGCTTTAGAGTTCATAGATTTTAGGAGTCCTTCGCTAGTTGGTTATTTGGTTGAAGAGTGCTTAAAAGCAAGCAAGTGTTCTTTATAATTTTTTCGACATCCAAAATGTTTGAATTAACAGTTTTTGCGTTTCAGCAAATTTTGTCTTGCATTTTCCTCTCCTTTGTATTTTCCGGCTTGACTTTTTTGTCTGGTTTTTGGTTTCTGCCCTAGCTATGGTTCAAGGAGACCATAAACTATTATTCAGTTTTTATGATTCTATACAATAAAGTTTCTGTAAGAAGTGGTTCTATCTTTTTAAAGGTTTTTACATCAACTTTATCTAAACGTCAATAACAGTTTGCCTTTTTACTGAATAGCTAGTAGTAACACGTAAGTAAATTCGCTGATTATTTTCTATCTAATGAAAGCCAGACATTGCGGTAACAGAATTCCGTATAGACAATTAAACATATATTTTT
>NZ_BAACAP010000040.1:0-6042 GCF_045865695.1 Scytonema hankhaensis NUACC26 | reverse complement strand
CTTCTGCTTTCGCTTCTTGATAAACTCTGGTTTGCTCTAAATCAATTCCTAACATGGCTTCGACCTCTACTCGGCTCAGATTAATGAACTTGTAAACAGCGATGGTTGTAATTACATCTATTATGTCATCCTTCGGTAGGGGGCTTGTTTCTTCAGCCTTGACCCGCTCAATTAACTGTTTTGCTTGCGTTACCATTTGTGCTTCGGAAGCTAGAGTGAGTTGCAACAAGCTAATTGCGACTGGTTGCTCTTCGGGATTACCCAACTCATCTAGATAAATCCGTCTCACTTGCGAACTGTTGATGAGCGAGCGATGGAGATTTGTCTTTTGTGGTTACTAAACTCCTTGAGCGAAAAATCACTACTCCATACCAATCATCATACACCCATGAATTGCGATGCAGATACAGTAACGATTCTGAAAAAAAGCGATGGTACAGCAACTCATCTTTCTGGAATTGAACTTCGGCGAAGAAGATCGTTTGCGGTGAAGTGTTTGGCGGAGGTAAAAATACACCATCAATTCTGAAGGTGGGTTCTTTGACCTCTACGGACTCAAAACGGTAATTGTCTGCATTTGCAGGTGGTTGTTCCACTAATTCAAACAGCAATCTGGGAGATCGCTTAAAAATGGTATAAAAAATGGCATCACGTCTCACTACTCACTCCTATAACTAGGGTAGTTTCGGGAAATTTGTCTTGTCACGATACCATTATCTTGTGTCAATTACAACTCCATTTTCTTGAGAAAAGGAACTGGAAATTTGCGCTTGGGTACTAGGAAAGAGATATTTTTGTGTTTGGTTGTCCAATGTTCCTGTTGTTAGCTGTCTTGAAAATAAAGTGTGGAGGACTATTCTCCATTCCGGTATGGAAAATTGAGTTCCAGAAGAGTGCAAGGGGCATATGTGAAATTTGAGATTTGTTTAGGCATAATAAAACTACATAGCATTTATTTTTTTGATATGACACAGCTGTCTCATCCACGACGCACCCGTATCTTACCTCTATCTCCCATAGCACCAGAAGAAAAAAGTCGCCGTCAAGAACAACGGGATGCTCTTGCTGTAAGGTGTCGTGCTATCTTCGAGCGATTGCGTCCACAGCTAATAGAAGCGTATTACAACTGGCATATTGCGATCGACCCCGATACAGAACAGTATCTCATTGACCCGACCTTAAAGGGAATAACGCAAAAAATTCGCGATACCTACGGTTATACTAACGAGGTAAAACTGACTATCTTTCGATTAAATGATACAGGAACCTGCGGCAGAATATGGGTGTAGGTTCATTTGGCGACAACGGTGAGCTATTTTTTGAAATTCAGCTTGTTGCGATCGAGGGAGAGGAATTTTCTGTTGAAGCTTTATTCGATACAGGGTTTACTGATGGGTGGTTAGCTATAAATTCCCAAGATCTAAAAGCTTTAGGGTGGGAATTGATGACTTCTCAAATTGAAATGAGGATAGCAAGAGGGTCAGCACAGTTCGCTCTTTATGAAGGTAAAATCATTATAGACGGTACGGAGGTTATCATCCCCGTTCATGTTGGGGACGATGTTCCAGATACCTTGATGGGAGCGTTATGGCTGGATATTATGCAGCTTGTGGTCAACAAACCAAGAGGAGTATTGACATTAGAGATGACAGACAGCAATTAATCCATTTTTACAACTGGTCACTGGTTACTGGTCAGGTGCTCACTGTTCACTGTACTAACATTAACACTCCCAAAGGTAAAACTTCAGGCGATCGCAGTGCTAATCTTGACTCTAACATTGCCAAACACTGCTTGTATATACGTAGCACTCCATCAGCTTCACTACGAAGACGCACGGATTGAGCAGTATCTATTGAAAATCCTGACAACCTTTCTAAGGGATGGGTTAAAGACATCCAAGTCGATTCAGACACGGTTAAAGCTGAAGTATCAAATAAAGTAGTTTGCACCGCATTTTCCACGTTCCCAGTAATTTCTTGACTGCGCTGTTGCAACCACTCAGTTTGTCGGGCTTTTTCTGTCTCCAACTCGCGCCTGCGTTCTTTGATAAATTCTTCCGCCACAGATAACCAATTCGTTTGGGCGACATCTTGCGCTTGCTGAGTTGCAGTTTCCCAACATGACTCAAAGTGATTTTTCCACACATTTTTTGTACTTATCGCCTGTTTCAGATCTGCTAAACTAAGCCAATCTTGGGCTTGGTCATAAAACTCTGTTTCCCCATCTGACCCAACTTTTACCGCCAACACTTTCTCGAATTCCGCTCCCGCATTGCTAGCAACTCTACCTAAAAAAGTAAATAGCAAGGTTGGTTTCTCTACATCGGCTTTCACCGCACTGACACGGCTATCTTTAGTGTTGCGATCGGTACCGCCAAAGGACAAATTCCGCACTCTATCCACAGCACGCCTTATCCAACACCACCATGTCATAACTCGCTCTTTCCAAGAATTCCAGAATTTTTTCTTGCTTAAGAAAATCAATGGACGCGATGCCCAAAGGAATATAATCAAAAGGATTCGCCCCCAGTTCCGTACTGCGACGAATTTCTTCCAACCTTCCTCGGTTTACCTCATCCATACGCAAACCAAAGCGTTCAGACATTTCTAGCTTCCACTGTTCCAACAACGGACCAGCAGGACAAACAATTAGAACGCGATGCACTACCCGTCGCGCCATCAACTCGGTAATAATCAATCCAGCTTGAATGGTTTTTCCCAACCCAACCCCATCCGCTAACAGCAACCGTACTCTGCTCATGCGGATTGCGCGTAATACAGGAACCAATTGATATGCTTCCACGCGCAGGCGACCTGGTTGTACGGCGAGTAGAGCATCGCTCAGCAAAGCCTGTTCCAACAAAAAAGCTTGATGGTATACTAACCAATTAGGTAAAGGCGCGGCTTTATCGGGACGCAGATCGCGAATCACTGGCTCTACAGATTCAAAAGGATGGAGAATGTCAAATTCTCTACCTCAGAGTTCTCCTTCCAAGCAACGCAACCTGTAAAGAGTTTGTTGTCCCAGATGGGTAGCACTCACTATCTCCCAGCGCAAAGAGCGTGCTTCAACTTCTGTACCAGGTAGTAAATTTGTCATTTCTGAAGCACCATATTTAGATATTTATAATGTAAGTTGAGCAGACAAAAAGCAAGTGCTTCTATGTTGTGGGTTTTATTTGTATGTTATAAAGGTTGTGCTCCTTATTAAAAAATAATGCATACAATACATATTTTGTCAACAGATGAGGGCGCGAGTTTGTCAAACATTGTAATAGTACAGTACGGTGAAATCAGTTTACTAGACAAAACAGTACATGAGTATTGAAAACTGGGCTTTTGACAAGTGCGATACGGCTTTAGCTGTTATGCGTCCCTTATCGAGAAGCTAGATAATGTTTAGATTTAAAGAGACTAGGAGTGTATAAAAAATTAAGCTAATAACTATTTCTCTTCGCTTATGCTCAGGCGACTATTATATATATTTAGTCTAACTGTAACTGGCACTGGTGGTGTTTTCTTCTTTTTTTGGTATCAAGCAACTCAACTACCAGATTGGTATAAGAATTCACAAACCCAACAAATCAGCCCACCTATGGCTGAAGATAAGGTTCCTTCAAACGACCAAATCGAACAACTTCAAAAAGCACAGAAGCAACAAGCGCAAAAGCAAGTGTTGCGTAAAATTTCCAATCATCTTAAAGGTACAAAAGGTAAAGGTGAAGTGCAACTAGATGCAAATGAAGTGAATGCTCTTATCGATTCGGGAATTGCTCAATCTACTGACAAAAGCCGTCTTGCTCAAGCTGTTGTCAGTACAAAGACTCAAATTGAAAACGGTACAATCTCAACAGGCGCGGTCATCGATTTAAGAGAAATTCCTTTTAACGAGCTGCAAAAGGGAGAACAAATAGTGGTTTCTAAGTTACTCTCGGTTATACCCATCTTGAGATATCACCCCGTCTATGTGGAACTTGAAGGAAAACCAACTCTCCGCAACAAACAAGTCAGCCTAGATGACACAACTCGCATTAAACTTGGTAACATCAGTTTTTCTTTGTTAGATTTATCTAAGCGCTTTGGATTTTCAGAAGAACGATTGAAGCAACAAGTTGCTAAGAAATTAGAAAATCTGCCTGTAGAGGTAGACGAGGTGGAGGTGGTAGGCGATCGCTTAGTTGTTCGCGGTTCAGGTAGTCATAAAAAAGGCAACAAAAGCACTTCAAGAGAATCAACCTAGCTTTACATCTCTGTCTCACTACAGATGTCAACTATCTTAAGATTGTTTTAATTGTTAAGAAAATATGTAATCATATTAACGTTTAAGTATATATACTTAATTTTTTGAGCGATTTTTAACAAGCAGGCATTTCATTTATGCAATACACTCAGCGCCGCCGAATTTTGGTTGTAGATGATTTTGTACTAAACGTATCGTTACTTCAAACTGCTTTAGAAGCTGAAGGTTATGAAGTAGATACAGCAACGAATGGAAATTCGGCTTTGGCAAAAATTGAGGCTTCCCCCCCCGATTTAGTATTGCTAGACATTATGATGCCAGGAATGAATGGTTATGAAATCACTCAATGTATCCGTCAAAATGAGAAATTACCCTTTATTCCAATTCTACTTGTGACTGGTTCTGATGACACTCGTGTCATAGAGGACTTGAAGATAACAGAAGATGATTTTATCCGCAAACCAATTAACTTCGATCGCTTGTTATCCAAAATCAACTCCGTTTGGAATTGAATTAGGGCATTGGGCATTGGGCATTGGAAATATCGATTGCTATGCTAGGTTAGCAGCTAGCAACTAATTACTAACTGCTAACCCCTGACCACCTATAAACTAGGAGGTAATATGACGTTATCAATCACATGGATAACGCCGTTGCTAGCTTTAATATCAGATTGAACGACTTTAGCATCATTAACCATGACACCACCTTGTTCAACCTTGACATTAATTGCACCGCCTTCAACGCTTTTGATTTCGCCTGATTTTAAGTCTTTAGACTGTACAGCACCAGAAACAACATGATATCTTAATATTTTTGTGAGTACTTCCTTGTTTTCAGACTTAAACAAGTCTTGTACAGCATCTTGTGGTAACTTAGCAAAAGCTGCATCGGTAGGTGCAAAAATAGTGAAAGGTCCCTTGCCTTGTAAGGTTTCTACTAGCCCCGCTGCTTTCAATGCTTTAGTTAGTACTGTAAAAGACCCGTTAGACTCTGCCACTGCTACTATGTCCTTGCCTTCGGAAGTACCAGATGATGGCTTATCCGGAGGTGTAGTCGGTGTTTCTGTTGGAGGTGTAGTTGGTGTTTCTGTTGGGCTAGAAGGAGGCGTACTGTCAGGAGCCGTAGATGGAGGTTGCGTGGGACTGGTCGATCCCCCAGGACAAGCAGCGCGGTTATAGGGACACTCCTGCAAAATACTTGGTCTTGGATTTATCGCACCGCCTTGAGCTACTACGTTTTTAGTCGGAGTTTTAGTGGACTTTGTAACTTCTGATGCAGGTGTTTTGAGCGTAGATTGTGAGCCAACCCCAAGACGTAGACTCTTGTTATATGGCATTTCATTGAAAATACTGGGGTTAGGATTTAATACCTCGTTTGCCCCAACAGGTAACCCAAGCACGAGACTAACACTCGTTACTCCCACAATGCTAGTCAATTGCTTCAGCAAATTGCCGTATTTTACCTTCATAAAACTTACTTGGCTTCTATTTTCACATCTCACCACTATTGATTTATATCATTTTGCTACACCTAAAATCTCACATAAGCAGTAATTAACAGTGACCAGTTAATTTCCATACTTATAAAGTAGGGAATTTGAATAATGAATAAAGTTTTTTTCCATAAATAAATCTAGAAACTTATACAGTCTCTTTTACTGATGAGCGATCGCTGGTCACTGGTCACTGGTCACTGGTCGCTGGTCACTGGTCACTGGTCGCTGGTCACTGGTCACTGGTCGCTGGTCACTGGTCACTGGTCACTGGTCGCTGGTCACTGGTCACTGGTCACTGGTCA